>NZ_KV788314.1:0-36648 GCF_001807215.1 Corynebacterium sp. HMSC05D08
CGTAACCGCGGTACCAACTACCCGCGCTCAGCAATTGCGATTGTCATCTCCGCCATCTCTCTCATCGGCGTTCTCATGGTGCCAAAGGGCATTCAGGACCGCGACCTGCACGTCTAAAGCGCACAAGCGAAAGGCCCGAGCTCTCCTCAATCTAGGAGAGGCTCGGGCTTTTGTCGTGCGGCGGATGTCACAGGTTAGCTAGAGCCCCAGCTGGGCGTTAGCCACTGAATCTTCGGCACCGCGGATTGCCTGGCGGGCTGGGTCGTGGAACTGCACCGGCACGAAGTTAAGGATTTGCTGCTCCAGCGGGGAAGGCTGGCGGCCCGAATTGCGGATGCCGTCAGCGGTGATGCGAACGGCACCCAAGATGTCGCTGGTGAGCTGGGAGGCTGCGCCATAAGTATTCGCCGCGATGGTAAAGCCATTGCCAAAGGAGGCGGTGGCATGGACGTTGCGGTTATCGTCCCAGCCGAACTTCGTGCCCACAACACCCGGCACGCGTGAGGTGCCAAAGTCTTGCTTATAGCCGTCAGCGGCAACGGGGGAAGCGGTGCGCATACCATTGATAATTGGCGTGGCTAGTGGGTCGCCCACAATCGCGGAGGTAAAGCGCGCAAGGTCCTCAGTAGAGGTAGTGGTGTTGCCCCAGAATCCTGGGTAGTGGGTCTCATGCAGGCCAAACTGGCCGATGACCTCAGGGATTGCCTGCGGGTAGCGGCGGTCCAAGTCTGTGGCCGTGCCGTCCTCGCTGAAACGAATCATGTTCTCCACGCGGGCTTTATCCGCCGGAGCGCCGTGCTGCAGCACCCAATAGCCCAAGTAGAGCTTGACCAAGGAAAGCGCCGGGCGAGATTCGTGGGAATTAGCAGTAGAGACCACTGTGCCATTGCTGTAGCGCAGCGTGACCTGAGTACGCCCGGGCACAGCGTTAGGGTCGATGGTGATGCCAGCCTGGGCAACGGGCGTGACGAGGCCGGCGGCGAGGGTGCCAACCAGCGCGGCAGCAGAGATAGAGAGACGGGAACGCATAGGAAAATAGTAACAGCGCTGGGAAAATTAATTGTTCCCAGCGCTGCTAAATAGTTTGTCTAGATTTCTACGATCGTGCGGCCATGGTGGGTGCCGGCGAGCAGCTCCTTGGCGGCGTCTGCGATATCGTCGAGCGCGATGGTGTTGGAAATAGAATGCAGCATCTCAAGATCAAGGTGTTCGTCCAGCAGCTTCCAGGCGTCCTCGCGGACCTTGAGCGGTGCGTCGACGGAGTTGCCGCCTGCCAGGACGATGCCGCGCAGGATGAATGGCAGTACCGAAGCCGGGAGGTCAGGACCAGCGGCCATGCCGGTTGCTGCCACGACGCCGCCCCACTTGACCTGCGCCAAGACGTTGGCCAAGACGGTGGAGCCAGCGGTGTCTACCGCGCCGTCGTAAAGCGCCTTCTGCAGCGGACGGCCGGTCTCCGAGAGCTCGGAGCGATCAATGATGTGGTCTGCGCCCAGGGCCTGCAAGTACTCGCTTTCGCTATCAACGCGGCCGGTAACGGCGGTGACCTCGAAGCCCAGGGACTTGAGCAATTGGACGGCGATGGAGCCCACGCCGCCCGTGGCGCCAGTGACCAGCACATGGCCCTCGCGCGTGCCGTGGGTGAGCAGCTGGTTGACGCAGATGGCGGCGGTGTAGCCCGCGGTGCCGATTGCTGCGGCGTCGGCAGCGGTGAAGCGCTCCGGAACCACGAGGGTGGCGTTGGCATTCACGCGCTGCTTAGTGGTGTAGCCGCCGTGGCGGAATTCTCCCAAGCCGTCGCCGAAAGCGGCCACCAGGGCGCCCTCAGGTAGACGTTCATCGTTTGACTCCGCAACGGTGCCCACGACGTCGATGCCCGGCACCAGCGGGTTGATGCGCATGACGCCCTTGTTACCGTCGAGTGCCATTGCATCCTTGTAGTTCAACGAAGAATGGGAAACGTTAACCAGTACGTCGCCCTCGGCCAGAATCGGCTCATCCTCGAAAGCGTGAGAGATGGAACCGTCTTCGTTTCGCGTGACTTTGAGTGTGCTCATGCCCACGATGGTACGCCCATTATGAATCAGTGTTTTGCCAGCGAAGTACACGGCAAAAGTACAGCTTTTGTTGTTAGATTCTCGGACATGCTCGTTACCGAACAAACCACTCATTCGCGCAGCCGTATTCCGGCGGCCCCGCGCCGCCACCAAACGCTGCGCCGTGACTCACTTCTAGTCACGGCGCTCGTGCTGCTCGTTGTTGGTGTGGCGACGTTGGGTAAATCCTTCATTGAGATCCCCGGCGTGGTCAATGCCTCCGCGCATGCGGTGCGAAGCTTAGATCTGCAAATGTTCAACGGTTTTGATCATCCGACCATCTGGTACGGGCCTTGGACCAACACCATCGGCAATTTCTTGTTGTTTATGCCACTCGGCGCAAGCCTTATCGTGATGGGCCAGAATCTGCGCCGCGTGCGCTTTGGCCTCGGCGGAACCATCCTGGCCGGCTTGGCGCTGAGCTTGAGCATCGAAACCCTCCAGTACCTCTTCGCCCTCGGCTTCAGCGACGTTGATGACCTTGTGTTCAACACCTTGGGCACCGCCGTGGGCGCATTCTTTTTGGCCCGGATAAGCAAAGAGCTGCAGTCCAAAGTCCTACACCGTATGGGATTCATTGCAGCGACCGCGCTAACCGTTTTGGGCTGCGCGCTAGTCACGGGGTTTGTTGCTTAATCTTCTGCTCTGAGTTTTCTACGCGGCCTTCTTTGCGGAGCGCGACTCTCGCACAATTCCACTGCCGAGAAGGACTAGTCCGAAGGCTACCCATGCGAGCAGAGTCCATACCTGGGTGGCGATACTTGCTGCAGGGAAGTAGTTAACCAGGCGCAGCAGCGTAGCTGTGGCGCCGTTAGGCAGGAACTGGCCGAAGTATCCCCAGCTGCCGGACACGAATTCCTTGGGGGCCATGGTACCGGCCAGTGGGTTGCCCACCAGCATGATGGTCAGTGCGCCGAGACCAAAGCCGGGGGCGCCAAGCAGCGCCCTTAGGCCTAGGATGAAGCTGGAGACTGCGGCGATGCCTAGTGTGAATACGCCGGTCGATGCCCAGAAACTATCTGGCAGTAATCCGAATACTCCGCCGATTACTGCGGTGGTGAGCAGTCCGGCAATGGGGGCAAAGATTGCTAGGGCGAGGAGACGCTGCGAGTTTCGCTTCAGGAGGAAGGAAGGAATCGCTGCACCGAGCATGCCGCCGATGGCAACGGGGATAATAGCCATATTCATGGCGAGGCCCTGCGGGTCTTCGCTGCTGGTGGGCACAACGTCGGTGGTCTTGACGGTGACGTTAGGGAGTGCGTCAGCCGGGATGCCCTTCGCGGCAGCCATCGCCTGAGCTTGCTGGTTTGCCATTGCCTCTACTGGTTGCGCGAGGTTCTTCACGATGTTGCCTTGTGCGGCGCCGGCAGCGCTTGCGGTGAGGACCTCTGGTTCTTGGCCCAGCACGATGGCGCCGTAAGCCTCGTGTTCTTCGATGAGGGATACCGCGGCTGCGCGGTCTTCTACAGGTGTTATCTCGAAGAGTCTGGGTTGCTTCTGCTCAAAGGCTTCAGAAACCTTGCTCACTTGTTCTTGGGTTCCAACTACTGCGAGTGGGAGGTCTTTGGGGGTCATCGTGGCCATGGGCCACAAGAAGGCAAGTACGAAGAGGCACACTGCGAGAGGTGCCAAGAATCCAACGGCGATTGCCTTGGTCCAGTCTTTCATGTCGTTCCTTTGCTTGATTTTCAACGCTTGTTGAATAAGATATTTCAACAGTTGTTGAAAGTCAACACGTGATGAATTCTTCGAGGGTTCGAGGAAGTAAGGTTGAAGCCATGGCAGCTAAAGGCAAGGTCGAAGAATCCGGTGACGGTGCTCAGCCAGGGGCTGAGCATAAAAAGGCAGAGCGCAAGAAAGCTGGACGTCGTCCAGGCGCCCCAGAAGCGCGCGAGAAAATTCTGGAAGCCGCCTGCATGAGGTTTAGCGAGGTGGGCTTCGAAGCCACCACCATCCGCGCGGTCGCCAAAGAAGCCGACGTCGATCCCGCTCTCGTCATGCATTACTTCAAGAACAAGGACGGCTTGTTCGATGCGGTAATCGCGGACCTAAAAATGCTTCCGGCTCAGTTGGGGGCGTCTACTGACCTTCGAGGATTCATCGCGAACTATCTGCGCCTGTGGGAAAGCGAGGACATGGGTCCGCGTTTGCGTGCTGTGGTTCGCGGCGGCATTGGCTCTTCACATGCATCAGCTATCCTCCGTGAATCGATCATGGACAGCTTCGTAACGGCCCTTTTAGAAACAGAGTTCGCCCAAAGTACGATTAGTGAAGGTAATCTCCTGGGCAAGATCGCGTATTTGGGTCCTATTCTCATTGGAACGGCGATTGCTCGCTACGTCGTGGAGGTTCCGCTGATGACGGAGAAGAGCATCGACGACATAGTGGAGGACATGTATCCCGCTATCGAGACGCTCCTATCTAACCAAGGCTAAGGCTTGAGGTTTTTCACGAACTCCGCGACATCGGTAGCCGCCTGCTTGGCAAAGGGGCTAACACCCGTGATGGTGGCTGAGCCCGGGCCAGTCCACGTGCCGTATCCCACGAGGAAGAGCCCCGGCACGGTGGGCTGGCGGTCTACCAGGAGGCGAGAAATGGGGCGAAGTGCGGGCCGGAAGCCGGTGGCCCAAATCAGGTGATCCGCGTCGATGTCGTCGAGGGAATCCGGCATCGGGGTGGCGCGCAGGAGCCCTTCATCACGCGCCTTGAGCACCGGCGGGACCATGACGATATCGCCCAGGTTCGTATCCGCGCCGGGGTCAGGCTCGCCGCGATTGATGGCGTTGAGACGCTCGCGGTTGCGCCGGAAGAGCACGCGTCCGTCGACGTCGTCAGGCATCCAGCGCGGCTCGCCCCTCGTTAGCCAGGTCGTGGAAATGTCTTCAAGCAGCAGATCTGCCGCGATCTGTGCGCCGGAATTGGCCGCGCCCACCACTGCCACGCGGGAGCCGCTGAACTCCGCGACGCCGGGATAAATGGCCGAATGCCATTGTGTCCCCGCAAACTTACCGGGGTAGTACGGGATGAAGGGCGCACGCCAGGTACCCGTGGCCGCCACCACGGTGCGGGCCATCAAACGTTCCGTGTCCGAGTAGACGTGGAAGAACTCGCCATCGTGCTCCACGGACTCAACCATGAAGGGGCGTCGTACCGGCAGCTCATAGCGCTCCTCGTAGCGAGTTAGATAATCCACTACATGGCTCGCCGGCGGGAAGCCTTCATAAAAAGGCATGGGCCAGCCCGGTAGGTTGGAGGCGCTCGTGGTGCTAAATAAAGTCAGCGAGGGCCAGGTGTGCAGCCACGCACCACCAGGGCGCGATTCCGCATCCAAGATGGCGAAGTTCAAGCCCTTTCTGCGCAGGTAATAGCCCGTGGCCAGCCCTGCTTGGCCGCCGCCTAAAACGAGGCAATCATAAACCTGCGCGGACACTTAAATGAGCTTCCTTTCCCGGGCCACGGTGACAGCCGCTGTGCGGGTATCCACGCCCAGCTTCTGGTAGATGTGAATCAAGTGCGTCTTCACTGTAGCTTCCGAGATGAACAGGCGCTGGGCAAGCTCCTTATTCGATTTGCCCGTGGCCAGGGCTTCTAGGATCTCCAGCTCGCGGCTGGAAAGCGCCACCTCGGGGCGGGTGATGCGCTCGGCCAAAAGTGCTGCCACCTCGGGTGCCAGGGTGCGTTTGCCGGCGGCCGTGGCGAGGACGGCGTCGTGAAGCGCCTGCTCCGGCGCATCCTTTAGGAGATAGCCCAGGGCGCCTGCCTCCACGGCGGAAACGATGTCGGATTGGGTGTCATAGGTGGTGAGGATGAGCACCGGCGGGCCGCCAGCTTGGGCGAGCTGGGAAGTGGCCGCAATGCCATCGGTGCCGGGCATCTGGATATCGCAAATGACCACGTCAACATGTGGAGCATCGGGAGCTGCAAGTTTGGCGACGTCCGCCCCATCCGCGCCTTCTAGCACCACATCGATGTCGGGGAAAGCGTTCAAAATGGCCCGCAGGCCGGCGCGCACCACGGGATGATCATCGATGAGCATGACGTTAAGCATCCTGGTCCTCTACTTTTTGCGGTATACGGATAGCAAGGGCGGTTCCCTCGCCTGGGGAAGATTCCACCGTGAGCGTACCGCCGTGGCTTTCCACGCGCTGGCGTAGGCCCCGTAGCCCGAAGCCACCTTGCGAAGGTGAAGTAGGGTCCATGCCTTCTCCGTCGTCGACGATGTCTAGCGTGGTCTCGCCTTTAAAACAGCCTAAAGTGACCACTGCGCGCCGGGCGCCAGAATGCTTGAGCATGTTGTTGAGCCCTTCCTGTGCGGCGCGCAGCAGGTCCTGGCGGTGGGCCTCGGGAACGGTGCTTTCGCCGGAAACAACCAGCTCGATGTCGGTGTCCTTCCCCAGCGCAGCGGCCTGGGCGGCAGCTGAATCCACCACCTGCTGGAGGGCCTCCTCCAGCGATGGGGCAGGGGCGGCTAGCTCGCTGACGAAGCGGCGGGCCTCGCTTAAGTTCTCGCTGGCCACCTTTTCAATCAGCGCCAGTGTCTCTGGGGAAGGATCTTTTTGAGCCGCGCGCGAGAGCAGAACGATGGAGGAAAGGCCTTGGGCCACGGTGTCGTGGATCTCCCGGGAGAGCCGTTCGCGCTCTTCCAGGCGGCCTGCTTGGTGCTCGCTCGTGGCAAGTTCGGCCTGGGTGGCGCGCAGCTGCCGGGCTACCGCCGCATGGTGCGCTGCTTCCGCTTGGACCATGCGCCCGGCATGGAAGGCGCCGATGGCAAAGGTCGTGCCGATGAAGGGGCCGATGGCCGCCGCGATGGTCCATTCCGCCGGATGCTGCCAGGCGGGCAGGAAGGCCGCCAGTGCCCATAACAATCCGCTGCAGGCGATGCCCGGCCAGCGGGGAAGCGAGCTTAGAAAAGCAAAGACCAGCGGGAATTCTAGCCACATGAAGTCCTGGGCATGCACCATGAGCCCGCACCACAGCACGCACAGCCCTACCAGCCACAGGGCGCGGGGGAGTACGCGCCGCAGTGCGTAGACCACGGCCAATGCGACTGCCAGACCAAGGGCGCGGGCGTCGAGTCGCTCATCGAGCCCGGCGCGCAGCAGACCGAATAACAACAAAAACGCGAACATCACGTGTAGCCCGGCGCGCCAGGGTCTAAGGCGCTTATGGAAGGTCAGCGGGGAGCGCTGTTTCACGTCATTCACAGCCTTTTACCCTAACCCTCAGGCGGGACATGGGGAATCAACCAGTTGGTTGACTCGAAGTTCAACTAGCGGCCCGATTACTAATCCGCGCGCGGTAGCGATGCTTGAAACTATGTTTCTTGCACTTAGAGAATTGCGCGCAGCCCGCGGGCGCTTTGCGCTGATTGGGACCGTGGTCGCGCTCATTACCTTGCTTTTGGTCATGCTCTCTGGGCTCACGGAGGGCCTGAGCAAACAAAACACCTCGGCTTTGGAGGCCTTGGGGCATGAATATAAGCAGGCGAGCTTTAGCACGCAGAAGCCAACTTTTACGGAGTCAGAGATTTACGCGGACGACGTGGTGCCTGGCAGCGCGCCTTTGGGCACCGCGCAGACCAAGGTGGAGGGCTTCGGCGGTGTGGCTGTGCTGGGCCTGCCGGCGGGCGAGCCTATTCCGGGTACCAAGCAGCAGGTGCCGGCCACGGGAGTGGTGGCATCGCAAGCGATCACGCAGGGAAATTCCGTGGTGATTGGGGATGAGGCCTATGCCGTTCGCGGCACCGTGCCGGATCTGTACTATTCCCACTCACCGGTGCTGTGGGTTTCCACGCAGACTTGGGCGCAGTTGAGCCACGCGCCTTCCGACGTCGTGGGTACCGCCCTGCTGCACGCGAACAGCGTTACCACCGGGCTTCCCACGTCCGTCAGCATGCGCGAGGCCTTAAGCGGCCTGCCCGCCTACAACTCGGAGCGCGGCTCACTTTTGACCATGCAGGGCTTCCTGTATGCAATTTCGGCGCTCGTGATGGTGGCTTTCTTGAGCATCTGGACCATGCAGCGCACCCGCGATCTTTCGATTCTGCGTGCGCTGGGGGCGCGGACGCGCTACCTGCTTGGCGACGCCCTGGCACAATCCGCACTCATCCTCGCCCTCGGAGTTGGTGTGGGTGCCGCAGTGGGCTGGGGCCTGGGCGCGCTCGCGCAATCGACGGTGCCTTTTGTGCTCTCGGCGCGCACGATTGCTGCCCCGGCCGCTGGCATGTGGGTACTCGGCATGCTGGGCGCGGTCCTGGCCACTCGCCGAATCAGCAAAATCAACCCTTTGGATGCGTTGGGAGGACAAGGCTAATGCTAGAAATTGAAAACGTGACGGTCACCTTTCCCGATGGCCGCGATCGCGTGGTGGCGTTGGACGATGTCAGCCTGGAAATCAAGCCGGGCCAGCTCATGGCCGTCGTCGGCGAATCCGGCTCCGGCAAGTCCACCTTGCTCTCTGTGGCTGCTGGGCTAATCGAGCCTGATAGTGGTCGCGTGCGGGTAAGCGGTGAGCGCGGCATCATCTTCCAACAATCCAACTTGGTTAGCTCGCTCAATGCCCTGGATCAGCTGCTCATTGTGGACCATATGGCAGGCCGAAAACCTCGCCGTGAAAAGGCGCGGGAGTTGCTTGAGTATGTAGGCCTGCCTGGGATGGAGGCTCGCCGCATCACCCAGCTTTCTGGCGGTCAGCGCCAGCGCATCAATATCGCGCGTGCCTTGATGGCTGATCCCGAGGTGCTGCTCGCGGATGAGCCGACGGCGGCGCTGGATTCTGCGCTCTCGCGCGACGTCGCCAAGCTGCTGCGTGACATCACCGATGAACAACAGACCGCAACGATGTTTGTAACCCATGACCGCAGCCTGCTGGATTTTGCGGACACTGTGGTCACCGTCAAGGACGGAAAGTTGGCGTCCGGTAACTAAAGTCCTGCAAGTGGGCGCAAACGGAGTATTCTGTTTTCCCGTTATGCCGAAAAATAATCCGCGAGTGCGCGTCACGCCCACCACCTATCCCCGCATGGCGCAATGGACCGGAGTGCATTACACGATGCTTTCTGTGACCATTGCCGCATGCGGTGTATTCATCGTGGCTGCACGGCGCATCCGGGGCACTACCAAGGAGACCTTCTACCGGCAGATGACTGGCTGGGTGATGCTGGTGCTCGGTACGGCATGGACCATCGTCTCCCTGGACCCTTCGCAATTCGACATCCGTGAATCTCTGCCGCTGCACCTGTGCGATGTTCTGCGCCCAGTGTTGGCGCTCGGTCTGATTACGGGCAATGAGCATGCGCTGACGCTGACCTATTACTGGGGCATCATCTTGAACCCGCAGGCGATTATCACCCCAGATGTTATTTATTACTTCGATCCGCGCTGGCTGCGCTTTGCCACCTACTGGTTCTTCCACATCACCGCACTGGCCATTCCGTTGGCGTTGACCTTCGGCTTGGGCTACCGCCCGACGTGGAAGGGCTACCGCTTTGCGGTGGGAGTAACCCCGGTGTGGATGGCCAGCGTCATGGCGGTCAACGCCCGCACAGATGGCAACTATGGATTCTTAAACCACGCGCCGGGCAGCCCCTCCATCATCAACCTGCTGGGGCCGTGGCCGTGGTACATCCTCGCCGAGATCGGCGCCGTGGCAGGTGCCTGGGCTGCGATGACGTGGCCGTGGGAGACCCGTAGGCTGCGCCGCGGCACGGTGGCTGCCGGTGCCAAGGGGCTGCTGCGTCGCTCCGTGCGCGCCGTAGCAAATAGGCTTTAGCGAGCCATACGCAAAAGCTTGGCGACGGCCCGCGGGATCGCCGCGGCAATCTGCGAAGCCGAGCAGATGGCATAGCCCTCCGGCGTTTGCGCCGCGATGGCTGCCGCATGGGCATGGATGGCCCCGGCATGCAGGACCTCGGTGATTAGCGCTTCCTGCAGATCAAAGTCAGCCTTCTCCTGCAGCTGCTCATCGAGATGCATCTGTGCGAGGACTGCGCCGAGGATGCCCGCGAGCACGTCGCCTGAACCAGGGGTAGCGGCATAGGAATGGCCTGCATTGTAGGCATAAATGGGTTGGCCGGGTGTGGTAACCAGGGTATTTCTTCCCTTGAGCAGCACGATGCAGCCCAGTGCCGTGGCGAGCTCCTGCAGTGGCGCTGCTTTGCCTGATGACAGGTCGAGGCCCTTGTTGAAGGTCGCCTCGTAAAGCTCGGTGAACTCGCCCAGGTGAGGGGTGAGAACCGTGACGGGCAGGCTTCCCAGGCGGGCGCGCAACTCGGGGTGACGGGCAAGGAGTCGCAGCGCATCGGCATCGATGACGGCCGAGATGAACCCATCGAGTACCTCCGCGAGCTCCGCTTGGGCCGCAGCGTCAGTACCGCGTCCTGGGCCCACGACGATGGCCTGGGCGTGACCCGCTGAGTCAAGATCTGGGTGAACCACGAGTTCCGGCAGGAGCGAGGTGATGGAGCGGTCTCCGATAAAGCGCACCATGGCCGGGTTGGTGCGCACTGCCGCGGTGGCTGCCAAGATGCCAGCTCCGGGATAGGTGTCGCTTCCGGCGGCAATAGTGACCACTCCGCCGGAATACTTATCGGAGGAAATCCCTGGGGTGGGGTCAACGATTGGTCCGGTACAACCAACCGGGCGCGGGTGCGTGGCGATGCCGTGGGCTGTCTCGATGTTGCCGGGGCGCCACGCATATGCGGATTCCAGGGTGGGCTCGTTGGCGATGTGCCCGGCCGGTTGCGCGAGCGATTCGAGCATCGCGCTAAACGACGTCGCGCCGGGCAGCGTTAAATCCGCCAGCACCACCTGGCCGCACTCGGCCGCAAGCACATGACCCATGCGTGCCCAACCGAAAGTTACGGTGACGTCAGCATGCACTGCGCCTTTGCGGGCGGCTACGCCGGTGTCTGCATTAATGCCAGTGGGCATATCGACTGCTAGCACCGGAATGCCTGCTGCCTGCTCGTAGACCTCCAGCGCCTGGCCGCTGAGCCCGCGTCCGGAACCGAGGCCCGCCACGGCGTCGATAAGCAAGCTCGTGTCATCGGGCAGGGAAGCGGTGGAATTAGGAGTGGACCCACTATTTAGAACCTCGCCGCCGGCTTCCTCGAAAGCCGCAAGGGCGGCTGTGTGGCAGGTCTCAGGTACGAGGGCTGTGACGGCGTGTCCCTGCTGGGCGAGGAGAGCGCTGGCGAAAAGGCCGTCGCCGCCGTTGCCCCCGCTGCCTGCCAGAATCATCACGCGGCCTGGGTGCGCGGCGAGCATTACTGCGGCGGCATCGGCCACCGCGTGGGCGGCCAATTGCATGAGCTGGTCTGGAGAGCTCTGCTGGGCAAGCAGGCGCTCCTCGGCAGCGCGGACGGCGTCGACGTGAAAGGCATATCGCATGCCGTCCAAAATACCCCCTTGCTTAGGCTGGAGCGTTCTGGCAGGTAGGGCACCAGAACAGGTTCCTGCCTTCGAGCTTCTTTTCTGCGATGGGCTCGCCGCAGATATAGCAAGGCATGCCGGCGCGGCGGTAGACATAAACCTCGCCGCCATGGTCATCCTTGCGTGGCGCGCGGCCCATGGCCTCTGGCGTGTGCTCCGGGCGGACCGTGTCGATGCGGGCGGTGGGCACGCCGGCGCGCATGAGTTCTACCAGGTCCTCCCAGATGACATCGAATTCGTGGCGGTCTAATTCATTGCCGGCAATAAAAGGCGAGATGTTCTGGCGGAATAAAACCTCGGCGCGGTAGATGTTGCCGACTCCGGCAAAGAGATGCTGATCCATCAGCAAGGAGCCGATGCTGCGGCTCGACCTGTGCACTCGCGGCCAAAGGTTAGCCGGTGATGCGTCCTCGCGGATGGGGTCGTGGCCAAGCTTGGCGAGCGCGACGTCATACTCGGCATCCGTGATGAGCCGGCACCACTGTGGCCCGCGGAGGTTGGCAGCTAGGTCATCGCTTTCGATGCGCAGGCGAATCTGGCCCCAGACATCATCCAAAGGCTCAAAGCGCAAGCTGCCGATCAGCCCGAGGTGGATATAGATGATGTGCTCTGGCGCATCGGCGGAAAAGTGCAAAAAGAGATGTTTGCCGCGCGCTTCGGCGAAATCGAGCTGCGTCCCATCGAGCACGGCTGCTTCCGCCGCAAAGCGGCCCTGCGGACTCGTGACGCGCAGCGGCCCACCCCGGAATTCACGGTCGAGGCGCTGTGCAAGGTGATGAATGATGTGGCCTTCGGGCATGGGGATAAGTCTATTGCATGTGCTGCGAAGAAAGCTCAAGGATAAAAGGACATTTTTCCGTTTGGAGTGTGGGATTGAAGTGCGAAGACGAGGCTTAAGCGTTCATTTCCTGCTTTAAAGGTCTAGGTTAAAAGGTGAAAGTTAACATAATAAACACTTATCTATTTCGTTACTTATCCTATAATGCGACCATATCTGATAAAGATCGGCCCTAGTGTATAGTGTCCCGTTTCACATTTATTTTTCTTCCGGGTTAATTGGACTAGAAAGTGCCAGCGCATGGCGCTAAATTTTTATAAAGCTAGATTTGGTTAGTGAAATTCTTTATCTGATTTTTGTCTGATTGGCTTTGCAAACGTTGATTTTGAGACCGCCGTTGATATGCTTCCCATGGATGTATCTACTGGTGAGTGATAGATCCAACCGCTGCGCATGTAGGGGTGCGTGGCGGCTATTGCCAGGTGGGTGGGACTGCCTGGTTGTAGAGGGTGAGGGCTTGTTCCGCATCCTTAGAGAGACAGGTAACGCCTGGGCCCGTCCTTTCCGGGGCCCAGGCGTTACTCGTATGTTTTAGGCGGCGTCGTCAGTGCGGTTTCTGGCGGTGCGGCGCCGTGGCAGGGCGTATGAGTAAACCCAGTTCTTTCGAGTAAAATCCAATCCAAAAGATCCAGCCCGGTTGCGGGGATTGTCTATGGCGGAAGGCCTTTAAATGACGCGTTTGCTTGGTTTTGACCGTGAGAAGTACATCGAGATGCAGTCGGAGCACATCCATGAACGGCGCCAAGCTATCGGCGGCAAGCTGTATCTGGAGATGGGCGGCAAGCTTTTCGACGATATGCACGCCTCCCGCGTGCTGCCCGGGTTCACTCCAGACAACAAGATCGCCATGCTTGAGCGCATCAAAGACGATGTCGAGATCCTCATCTGCATCAACGCTAAGGACATCGAGCGTCAAAAGATGCGCGCTGACCTCGGAATCCTCTACGAAGATGACGTTTTGCGCTTGGTCGACGTCTTCCGTGGCCGTGGCTTCCTAGTAAACAACATCGTCATGACCCAGCTGGAGGATGGCAACAGCCAAGCTGAGGCCTTCATTGACCGCCTGGAGCGCCTTGGCCTGAGCGTTGCGCGCCACCGCGTTATCCCGGGTTATCCTTCCAACACAGACCTCATTGTTTCTGAGGAAGGCCTTGGCCGGAACGAGTACGCGGAAACCACGCGTGACCTGGTTGTCGTCACTGCGCCGGGGCCAGGCTCCGGCAAGCTGGCGACCGCCCTATCGCAGGTCTACCACGAGCACCAGCGCGGTGTGCAGGCTGGATACGCCAAGTTTGAGACCTTCCCGATCTGGAACCTGCCGCTCGATCACCCAGTGAACCTGGCTTACGAGGCCGCAACCGTTGACCTCAACGACGCAAACGTCATCGATCACTTCCACTTGAGCGCATACGGCGAATCCACGGTGAACTACAACCGCGATGTTGAGGCTTTCCCGCTGCTTAAGACCCTCCTGGAGAAGCTGACCGGCAACACCCCGTACCAGTCCCCGACGGACATGGGCGTCAACATGGCCGGCTTCTGCATCACCGATGACGAAGTCTGCCGTGAGGCCTCCAAGCAGGAGATTATTCGTCGCTACTTCAAGGCTTTGGTGGAAGAGGCGCGCCTCGGCCTAGATTCCACGCAGTCCGAGCGCGCGGCCGTCGTCATGGCGAAGGCCGGCATCAAGTCTGATGACCGCCCAGTAGTAGCGCCGGCGCGCAAGCGTGCCGCCGAAACTGACGAGCCGGCCTCTGCGTTGCAGCTTGGCGACGGCACCATCATCACCGGCCGCACTTCTGCGCTTCTGGGCTGCTCCGCTGCGATGCTGCTCAATGCGCTTAAGCATCTCGCCGGCATTGACGATGAGATCCACCTGCTGAGTCCAGAGGCCATCGAACCGATCCAGAAGCTCAAGACCGAGTACCTGGGTTCACGTAACCCGCGGTTGCATACGGACGAGGTTCTCATCGCGTTGTCTGCATCGGCGGCCAAGGATGAAAACTCCCGTAAGGCCATGGCTCAGCTGAAGAAGCTAGCTGGTTGCGATGTTCACACCACCACGATTTTGGGCTCGGTGGATGAGGGAATCTTCCGCAATCTTGGGGTGCTCGTCACATCCGATCCAGTGTTCGCCCGCAAGCAGGCGCTTTACCAAAAGCGCTAAGTACGGAGTTTTCGGAAGAATTTAGGAAAAGAAACAGCTCAAGCATAGAATTAGTGGCGTGAGCCTTAGCAAAATTCTTCTGTACTACTGCTTTACCCCAATTTCTGATCCCACGGCCGTCATGTTGTGGCAGCGCAATCTGTGCGAGAAGCTCGGACTGAAGGGTCGCATTCTCATCTCCGAACACGGTATCAATGGCACCGTGGGCGGCGACATGAATGCCTGCAAGCGCTACGTTCGTGAGACCCGCGAATACCCAGGATTTAAGAAGATGGAATTCAAATGGTCCGATGGCGACGCTGATGACTTCCCGCGCCTGTCGGTCAAGGTCCGTGACGAAATCGTGGCCTTTGGCGCGCCTGGTGAGCTCAAGGTGGACGAGAACGGCGTCGTCGGTGGCGGCGTTCACCTCAAGCCAGAAGAGGTTAACAAGCTGGTAGAAGAGCGCGGTGACGAAGTCGTGTTCTTTGACGGCCGCAACGCCATGGAAGCGGAGATTGGCAAGTTTAAGAATGCCGTGGTGCCTGACGTCAAGACCACCCATGACTTCATCAAGGAAATCGAGTCCGGCAAGTATGACTGGATGAAGGACAAGCCTGTTGTCTCCTATTGCACCGGGGGTATCCGCTGCGAGATCCTCTCATCCCTGATGAAGAATCGCGGTTTCAAAGAGGTCTACCAAATTGACGGTGGCATCGTGCGCTACGGCGAGAAGTTTGGCAATGACGGCCTGTGGGAAGGCTCGATGTATGTCTTCGACAAACGCATGCACCATGAGTTTGGGCAAGGGCTGCAAGATCCTGGCTTTATTCAGCTGGGGCACTGTGTGCACTGTGGAAAAGCAACGAACACGTTCCACAATTGCATTAATGAGGACACGTGCCGTCAGCAGGTTCTAATTTGCGACGATTGCGTACAGCACGTTGAAACCCAGCACTGTGGGCGTCCAGAATGCGCGGAGGTCGCAGCTACAGCTGCAGCAACCAATGCTTAGCTCGAGCAGAAATTAGCTCGAGCAGAAATTAGCTCGAGCAGAAAACGGTGCTCCTAGAGAAAGCTTTGGCTGAGGGAGCGCCGAAGGCGCTGGGTTATCCGAGAGGGACGAGCAGGATCTGGATATCGGTGATGCACCACAACATGAAGTTGCAGGCCATCACCCAAAAAATGGCCATCCACGAACGCCAACGTAAGTAGCGCTTGAGTTTGTGAATCATGATGAGCGCCGTGCCAATCATGCCGATGAACGGGATGATTATGGTAGTGAAGGCAAAGAAGCGGCGCTGGCCGTTGGTGCATAGCCAGGTGGCGAGGGAGGCGTCGCAAAGCGCCCCGCCCTGGGAACGCGTGATAAGGGCTAGGACCAGTGCGTAAAGCCCGGAGGCGGCGAGGATGCCCAGCATGAAGTAAATTGCCTGAATCGTTGAACGGCGATTGGCTTTTGCAACGGCAAGAGGATCAGGTGCATCAGCGAGTTCATCAAACGTTGCTGGCTCGGGGCGCCGCAAGTTGGCATAATCCGCATCAGTTGTCAGATCGTTTTCGGGATGCTCGTCAGTTGCACTCATACGCAGGAGTCTAGTCCTTAATCGGTGCCGAGTCGGAAGGCCGAACCATCACTGGTACCCGAATGTGCGGGAGAAGCTCCGTAGCGGCTGAGCCGATAAACACGCGCTCGATGGGCCCCATTGGGGAGGAACCCATGCACATGATGTCGCCCTTCTTCCATTTCAAGGAATCAACTGCTCCTGCCCACCCATGCCCGGTTCCAATATCGGTGGAAATTTCCAGGCCGGGGTAGTGGTGGTCAACAATGTCTTGCGCTCTGTCGAGCATTGCCAATGTATGTTCGTGCCAGCCCTTAGTGAGCTTGGAAGCGATGTCGACGGAGTCATGCAGAGGGGCATCAATAAGTCCCTCCGCATTGAAAGCCACGATGCGTAGGGGCAACTTCCACCTGTTTGCCAAACGGGCTGCATGAAGCAGCGCTGGGTCTTCAGAGTCGCCACGCTCGGTGAAGGCGAAGTTGATGCGTGTAACGCCATGCTTGGAAAGCTTGATGTCGCGCGGGGTGAGGCCGAGAGGAATGGGGGAAAAGTGCAAGAGCGCGTCTGCAGTAGAGCCAGCAAAGAACTTGCCCTTGGGAGCTGACTGATTTGCTCCCAACAAAATTGCGTCCGCGCAGAATTCAGTGGCCATCTCCGTGAGGAGTTGTGGCCGTGAAGGTCCAGCGAGGAGGACGGAAGGACGCTCATCTAGCTGTGAGTTATCGACTCCTGCCGCCTTGAGAGCGGTAAGCACGCTTTGCTCGCATTTAGCTTGTTCCTTTTTGAACCACTTCTTGTACTTGCCGCCATGCTTGGTGAAAACTGTTGTGGCGCGTGGTACAGAAATAGTAGAGATCACTCTGATGCAAACCTTGGTGGATCTAGCCAACCAAGCTGCGTATTCGATCGCCTCCGTGCCCGTGGAGGACGGGCTCCACGAGACTAGAAGTCGAACAGGGTCGTTGGGGTCCTCTTTAGCGAGGGAAGCCCGCGACTCACAAGGGATATTCTTAGCCATGCACCAATCAGTCCGGTGATCTATCTTGGGACGTTGTTGGTGCCATTATTAGTCGCTTGAGCGTACAAAATGAAATCTGCGGCGGGGGATCGATCGCGGTGAAGAAGATTGGTCTATTTACGCCCTGGGGTTGCCAGAGTTTAGTCCATGGTGGGGCGGTAAACGTCTGCGAGCTTAGAAATTAAGGTGCTCATCTGGTGCGCTTTGTCTAAATCCGAGGGTTCTAGCCACTGGAGGATCTCAGCTAGGGCTGCGGCGCGTTGTCGAGAGACAATGTTGAGTTCTGACTCGCCTAGCTGGGTCAAAGCCACCAGGACGCCACGGCGATCCTTTTCATCGCGGCGTCGTTCCACGAAACCATCACGCTCTAATTGGTATAGGGCATTAGATGCCGTGGGCATTCGAATAAGTTCTGCCTGCGCAATGGTGCTTACTCGGGAAGGTCCCCGTAGGCGTAACTGATTCATGATCGACACCTGTGAGGTGGTGAGGGACGTACCTTCGGTTGTGCGCTGGAAGATAAGCATTAGCTTGTTCAACGCGGGTTGAATGTTGCGCGCGACGTTAAGAGCGTCCTCATAGTTGGAGGGGGAGGCGGCGGCTTGTTCACTCATAAAAAGCAATAATAGCGACCGTTTGCAGCCGACGGTAGTTAGGTGGCTAAAAAATTAGGTTTTGGGTTTGAAAATTTATTGAGGGGAGCGTAAGGGAACAATCTCTTTCATTAAAGTGTTTGAGAAGTCGGTGGAAGAAGGCCATCTCCGCAAAATTGTTAGGAAGAGAAGCGAGAGAAAAGGAGGGCAGATGCTTTGAGCCTTTCTTTTAAGCACATTATTTCTCATGAATGGGAGCGGGCCCAGCATCTCAAGGAGTATCGAGCGGGCCGAGTAGATAGGAGCGAGCTTTGCGACGCCGACTTCCTTCTGCGTGCTGCGGCTGAATACCACGGCGTCGATATGGCGAAACGGTGCCCGATGTGTGAAGCGCCGATGTGCTTGACCACATGGGTATATGGCGAAGAGTTGGGGCGTCGCGCTGGAAGCGCACGAAATGCGGAAGAAATCGCAGAATTTGCAGCCGACGGTCTCGAATTTACGGTTCACTGGGTCGAAGTTTGTACGGCATGCCGTTGGAACCACCTATTGCGTGCGGCAACAGCCTATGATGAAGGTTAGTTTTTGGCTCGGCCGTTGAGGCCGGTAATCTGCATTTATTTAAGAAAATCCGCCCATGATTGATGAGGACACGAAGCAGTGACCGAAAAGGAATCTGCCCCTAAAAAAGCGGGGCGTCACGTTTATAAATCCACGAAGCAGCGCAAACGACGTCGCTGGCCGTGGATTGTGCTGATAATTGCCTTGGTATTGGTAGCTGTACCGGCAGGCCTTTTTGCCTATGCATACTCCCAATACAACGTTCCTGAGCCAAAGGAGCTTCAAGCAAATCAGGTTTCCACGATTGTGGCTGGGGACGGTACCACCCAATTGGCTAAGTTGGTTCCGCCAGAAGGCAACCGCACCCAGGTCAAACTCGATGAAGTCCCCGACTACGTCGAAGATTCTGTGCTTTCTGCTGAGGACCGTGAGTTTTGGACCAACTCCGGATTTTCCTTCACCGGCTTGGGACGCGCAGTCTTGGGCAAGCTGACTGGTGATTCAACCGCAGGCGGTGGTTCAACAATCACTCAGCAGTATGTCAAGAACACGCTGGTTGGTGACGAGTATTCCTATGTGCGTAAGATCCGCGAGCTTATCTATTCCATCAAGATGACTAACGAATGGTCCAAGGAAGACATTCTGCAGGCATACCTCAACACGGTCTACTTTGGTCGTAACGCCTACGGAATCCAGGCAGCTTCCAACGCATACTTCAATAAAGATGCCAAGGATCTGACGGTTGAGGAAGGCGCAATGCTCGCCGGCCTTATTCAGTCTCCTTCTGTCCTTGACCCGCGCGTGGACGAGGAAAGCTCGAAGGCTCGCTGGAACTATGTTCTTGACGGTTTGGTTGAGATGGGCGATCTGGACGCTACTCAGCGTGCGCAGATGCAGTTCCCGCAGACGCGTGATCCTGCCGAGTATTCCGCTTATACAGAGGCGCCAGGCGCCTACGGACATATTAAAAACCAGGTTATTGCCGAGCTGGAACGCGTTGGCATCACCGAGGATCAGGTCGCTACGGGCGGTCTGAAAATCACCACGACCATTGACATGAACGTGCAGAATGCTTCCACCGAGGCTGTTGATGGGCAGCTGCAGTCTTTGCAGGAGGATGCCCGCGCTGCGGCTGTGACCATTGACCCTGCTTCTGGTGCTGTGCGCGGCTACTTCGGCGGCCACGAGTCGACCGGCTGGGATTATGCCAACGCCGGCCTGCAGACGGGTTCGACGTTTAAGATCTTCGCCCTTGCGGCGGCCCTTCAGCAAGGCATCGGCCTGGACACGTATTACTCCTCTGCGCCGTACCAGCTCCCTGGTTCTCAGGTAGTCACAAACGACGGTGGCGGCTGCGGTAACTGTTCCATCGCGGAGGCATTGAAGAACTCGTTCAATACCTCGTTCCTGCGTCTGCAGGCGGATCTAGAAAACGGCACTCAGGATACTGCCGACATGGCGCATGCGTTGGGCATTGCTAAGTCTCTGCCTGGCATTGAAAAGACATTGACTGAAAATGGGGGGGCTCCATACGAGGGCGTTGTTCTGGGTCAGTACCAGTCTCGCCCACTCGACATGGCAAGCGCTATGGCGACGCTGACAAACGGCGGCGTTTGGCATCAGCCTCACTTCGTGCAAAAGGTCGAAACTACCGGTGGCGAAGTTCTGTATGAATTCAACGACAACGGTGGTGAGCGTCGAGTTTCAGCCAACGTGGCTAACAATGTTCTTAAGGCAATGCTTCCTATTGCGGGTTGGTCTAACGGAGCTCTGGCCGGCGGCCGCGCATCTGCGTCCAAGACGGGTACTACTCAGTTGGGTAACACCGGAACCAACAAGGACGCGTGGATGATTGGTTCGACCCCGCAGCTGGCTACGGCAGTTTGGGTAGGTACCGCTGACAACACCTCCGCCATTTTCAATTCTTATGGCGGAATCATGTATGGCTCTGATGCGCCTACCCGTATCTGGAAGCAGATCTTGGATACTTCCTTGGTTAACTCGGAGTACCAATCCTTCCCAACGGCATACCCGATCCGTTATGGAAGCGGGAACTGGGGCAGCGGGTACACGGGCTCTTATGGCTCCTCAACGGAATACGGCAATCGTTACGGCAACAACGATGATGCTCCAGAGGAGACTGCAAACCCAGAATCCCCTGCTCCTGGCGAACAACCTGCGCCTTCCCCACACCAGCCTGCAGCGCCTCCGGCAGCGCCTGCTCAGCCGGAGGCACCAGCCCCAGACGTTCCTTCGCTGGAAGACATCATTAATGGTCAAGGTGACTTGGCTGAACTTTTAAGACCGTAGGAGAGGAACGTGACTGATGAGGCCCTCAAGACCGTGAAGACGGTTGGAAAGTCCCACTCGGCTGTGCGTGGCGCCTCTGCCGAAGGCCGCATTCCGCTTAATCGTGAGCCTTTTGCACACGACATCATCGAGTTTTTCGGTGGCCCGCGTGGCCGTTTTGCCCGCACCTTACCTGGTCAATGGATGTCGCCATTGCGCGCGATTATTGGTGTGTCCTGGATTTTCCTCGCACTGGGGTTTCTGAGTAAAGCCACCTGCGCAGGAAGCCGCACAGGAGACGACGGAGTCATTTCCTTGAACTGGGATGGCAACCGTCAATACACGTCTTTCTGCTACAACGACATCATCCCGCTCTATGGCGGCCGCGGCTTGGACCAAGGCGGATTCCCCTATGCGTATTCGTGGCAAGAAGGTGACCTGACTAGGTACATGGAATACCCGGTTTTGGCGGGTATGTTCCAAGGATTGATGGGGTGGGTTTCACGAGCCACGTACCCAATTGGTGAGTTCTTCGGCGTAGCGGATGCAGGTTGGTATTTTGGCGTCACTGCGCTCGTGCTTTCCTGCATTTGGATCGGTACGGTCTACATGGTTTTCCAGCTCACTGGAAACCGTGCATGGGATACGATGCTCATGGCCGCGAGCCCCCTCGTTGTCATTCATGCCTTTACAAACTGGGATATCCCGTCCATTGCGTTTATGGTCGGTGCGCTCTTTGCGGTGACCCGCGGTAAGAATTGGCTTGCAGGTATTTTGATTGGCCTCGGAACTGCTTTCAAACTGTGGCCGTTGTTTATCTTGGGCGCGTTTTTTGTCCTCGCGGCGCGTAACAAGAGGTGGGCACCATTCGGTGCGATGTTCGGCGGAACCGTAATCTCTTGGCTAGTCGTCAACGTTCCAGTGGCGTTGAAGTACCCGGACGCGTGGCGTGAGTTTTTCCGACTCAACGAAGAGCGCGGCGCTGAATGGACCACAATTTATGCGTTGATCAACCGCTATGCCGAAAATGGCCTCACCCCAGAATTCCTCAATAGCTTCACGCTGCCAGCATTCTTGCTGGGATGCGCAGCTATCGGCATCTTTGGTTTGCGCGCTCGCCGCGAGCCGCGTGTGGCTGAGCTCATTTACCTGATCGTGATGGCCTTCTTGCTCATCAATAAGGTTTGGTCGCCGCAGTATTCCATTTGGTTGGTTGTTCCAGCTTTGCTTGCTCTCCCGCGTTGGCGCCTGTTGTTGAGCTGGATGCTTGTCGACGCCATGGTATGGCCAGTCCTCATGTGGCACATGTTGGGCACGGAAAATAAAGGCATCGATCATGAACTGCTCGACCTCTTTGTGATTGGCCGTGACACTTTCATCGTTATTATCGGAATTCTTATCATCCGCCAAATGCTGGGCAAGTCCGTGGACAAGGTACGTGCAGCACATGGTGGCCGTGATCCTCTTGCTGGAGACTTTGTCTAATGCTCATCACCGTCGTAGGAATAATTTCTATTTTTCTCGGATTCTGCTGCGTGATGGGTGCGTACTACCTATATCAACGCAGCGAGGATCGGCGCTGGCCCATCCTTTTGGGCCTGCTGGCCTTGATGTTTCTCACCGTAATTCCAGCAGGAAGTGCCATCTTCTTCGCCACCACGATGCGTAGTTAGTGTCAAAACGGTTCCGCGCTTGGCACTTGATGATTAAGTACAGCGCAAGCACTGATTCTCCCCAACGGCTTTCCCCGTTGGGGATTTCTTTTTGGCCGGTCAATGCGCTATTGTGATGGGGTTGCTTGACGCAACGTACCCTCCTGCCATGTCCGCAAAGGTGATATGGCCGAAAACAATTACTAGACCATAGGAGGTGATGAGGTCCGTGCGTCACTACGAAGTCATGATTATTCTGGATCCTAACCAGGATGAGCGCACCGTATCCCCGTCCCTAGACAAGTTCCTCGAAGTTGTCCGTAAGGATGGCGGCAAGGTTGAAAACGTCGATGTTTGGGGCAAGCGTCGTCTTGCTTACGCAATCGACAAGAAGGAAGAGGGCATCTACGCCGTCGTTAACCTGGAGTGCGAGTCCGCTTCGGTTCTCGAACTCGACCGCCGTCTGAACCTGAACGACACCATCCTGCGTACCAAGGTTCTGCGCACCGACAGCAAATAGCGGATACTGGTTTCAGAGTTTCGAGAACCCACGTAACCGATAAGGAGAACAGACCATGGCACAGGGAGACACCACAATCACGGTAGTTGGCAACGTTGTTGCTGACCCCGAGCTGCGCTTCACCCCAGCGGGTGCGGCTGTAGCAAACTTCCGCGTCGCTTCCACCCCTCGTCGTTTCAATTCGCAGACGAACCAGTGGGAAGATGGCGAGGCCATGTTCCTGACCTGCAACGTGTGGCGTCAAGCCGCAGAAAACGTTGCGGAAACCCTGACCAAGGGCATGCGAGTAATCGTCAATGGCCGTTTGCGCCAGCGTTCTTATCAGAACCGCGATGGCGAAAACCGCACTGTCTTTGAGATTGAGGTTGACGAAGTCGGCCCGTCCCTGCGCTACGCTTCCGCACAGGTCACCCGCAAGTCCGCTAATGGCGGTAACGGCGGTGGCAATTACGGCGGCGGCCAGCAGCAGAATCAGGGCGGCAACAACTTTGGCGGCGGCAACCAGGGCGGCTTTGGTGGAAACCAGAGCGCTCCGCAGCAGTCAGCTCCTTCAAACGATCCGTGGAACTCCGCACCCCAAGCTGGAAGCTTCGGCGGTGCAGACGCTGAGCCACCGTTCTAAAACTGTCCCACGCAATTATTAACTAACTCAATTGAAAGGCAGGGATCATGAAGCTGATCCTCACCGCTGCCGTTGAGAACCTCGGCGCCCCAGGCGAAATTGTAGAGGTTAAGAACGGTTACGGACGTAACTACCTGCTTCCGCGCGGCCTGGCTATTGTTGCCACCCGTGGTGCTGAGAAGCAGATCGAGGGCATCAAGCGCGCCCAGGAAGCTCGCGCAATCCGCGACCTGGATCACGCACGTGAGGTCCGCAACCAACTCGAGCAGCTTTCTGGCGTACAGGTTGCAATGAAGACTTCTGAAAACGGCAAGCTATTCGGCTCCGTTTCTGCAGACGACATCGTTTCCGCAGTTGAGGCCGCTGGCGGCCCGAAGCTGGACAAGCGCATCGTCGTTCTGCCTAAGGGCCTGGTCAAGAAGACCGGCAACTACCAGGTCGAGCTCAAGCTGCATGCTGACGTTCTCGGCAAGGTGAACTTCTCGGTCGTCGCTGCCTAATAGGCGCACGACGGTTCCCGCTTAAGAGTGGGAACACAATGACAACAGCAACGCTTAGGGCCTCGGGGCCCGCCATGTGAGGTGGCAGACCCCGAGGCCTTTCGCGCGTTTTCAGCGACGCTGCTTCTGCCGCACCGCTGAATCGTTTGATGAAGTTTTGTGTGCTCCCAGACAGTGCGCCGACACTGAGTGTCCGATCATCATGCCGGCTGTGGATAACTGTGGATAACTTTGAATAATTGTGGATAACTAACGTTGGAATCCCTTCCGATTTGCGTTTTGTTAACCCGCAGGTCGCCTCAATAACACGCAGGTAAGCGGGATTCTTCACGGAAATTGTGCACATTTTCACACTTCCGGAAATAGCTGTTGACCTGCGGAAACGATAAGTGCAGGTCACAGTGCTGCGATAGTTATCCACAGCCATATCCACGTGTTTGGGGGTCGAAAGTCGGTCTCACCTGGGAATTGCACAGAACCCTGTGGATAACTGTGGGATTTATACCCAGGGGGTGCGTGTCAGGGGGCTGCATTAGACTAAAAATCCAGAAGCCGAGCCCCCCATTTTTGCGGTAACTTCTCGCAGATGTGTCACGCTGGGGCGCGGTGATAGTGTCCGAATTTGTGCTTCACGCCAGCCGGCGAAGCAGAACATGGGGTGGATTGCTTTATGACAAACGCAAGCTTCGATGACGCAGACTACGTACCGCCAGGGGCGCCTGACGTACCTGCCCAGGAGGAGCGTCCCTATCGCCGGAACCGGCAGGATGTTTCCAAGCGCTACGGAGAATTCCGTCAGCCGCCCTCGGACAGAGAAGCCGAGCAGGGCGTCCTCGGCGCAATGCTGCTGAGCCCGAACACCGTAATGGAGGTCATCGAGGAACTTGAGCCTGATGACTTCTACTACCCGGCACACGCGCTTATCTACCAGGCCATGGTTGATCTCTATGCCGCCGGCACTGACATCGACGCCGTCATCGTAGCCTCACGCCTCGACCGCTATAACAATTTGGAGCGCGTGGGCGGAGCGCCGTACCTGCACACGCTCCTAGCCACGGTGCCTACCGCTGCAAACGCGCGTTACTATGCGGAGATCGTCGCCGAGAAAGCGGTGCTTCGCAAGCTGGTCGACGCTGGCACGCGTGTTGTTCAGTTGGGCTTCGAAGGCGCAGAGGACGCCGAGATTGAGTCCGTGCTCGACCGTGCTCAGCAAGAGGTCTTTGCCGTGGCGCAAAAGAAGACAACCGAGGACTATCAGGTGCTCGGAAAGCTGATTGACCCCACCATTGATGAGCTCGCCATGCTACAGCAGAACGGCATCGAGGCCGGCGTTCCCACGGGTTTTATCGATCTAGACAAGCTCACCAACGGCCTACGCGCCGGCCAGATGATCATTGTGGCAGCGCGTCCTGGTGTGGGTAAGTCCACCTTGGCCATGGACTTCATGCGCTCCGCGTCCCTGCAGCACGGCAAGACCTCCGTCATCTTCTCCTTGGAGATGTCAGCCTCAGAGATCGTCATGCGTCTGCTTTCTGCAGAAGCAGAAGTAAAGCTGACGGACATGCGCGGTGGCCGCGTCTCTACAGAGGACTGGGCCAAGATCGACCAGACCCTGAACCGCATCCAGGATGCACCACTGTTCATTGATGACTCACCCAACCTCACCATGATGGAGATTCGCTCGAAGGCTCGCCGCTTGAAGCAGCAGCATGGCCTCGACCTCATCGTCCTTGACTACATGCAGCTGATGTCTTCCGGTAAGAAGGTCGAGTCGCGTCAGCAAGAGGTCTCGGAGTTCTCTCGTCAGCTCAAGCTCTTGGCTAAGGAGCTTGAGGTTCCACTGATTGCTATTTCGCAGCTTAACCGTGGCCCTGAGTCGCGTACCGATAAGAAGCCGCAGCTGGCTGACCTCCGTGAGTCTGGCTCGCTGGAGCAGGACGCTGACATGGTTATGCTGCTCTACCGCCCTGACTCCCAGGACCGCGACGATCCGCGTGCGGGTGAGGCTGACATCATTTTGGCTAAGCACCGTGGTGGCCCTATCGATACGGTGCAGGTTGCCCACCAGCTGCACTACTCCAAGTTCGTCAACATGGCCCACGGCTAAGAGGGAGCGGTTAATGTCAAAGGGAATCCTTCGCAGTTGCACTCCTGCTATAGCCGCGGCGCTGACTCTGCTCGCGGGTTTCTGTGTGTCCTGTGCTGATAACTCAGCTGGTTCCGGCGAATCTGGTATGGAGCATTCGGCGTCGCAGGCGCCGGCTACCCAGAAAACTAAGAAGCCGGAAGTTTCCGCCAAGAAGCTCGTCTACGCACATGAGCATGAGCGTCAACACGGATTCTTGGTCACACCCAAGAAGTCGCAGCCAGGTAAAAAGCTGCCCTTAGTTGTGTTTCTCCACGGTGGAGGATGGCAAGAGAAATCCACTGCCCAGTCAGCGGCGCCAGCTGTCAATGACCTCGTGGAGCATGGTGCCGCGGTGTGGAACGTGGAGTATCGCGGCGTATCCATCGACGGTGAAGATGCACCGGGCGGCTGGCCCATGACCTACCAGGACGTCGCTGCGGCAATTGACTTCATCCCGCAGCTTACAAACCACAGCGATGTTCCCCTCGACCTCAACAACGTTGTGGTAGCGGGCTACTCTGCGGGCGGCAATCTTGCTACGTGGACCTGTTCGCGTCCGGAGCTGGCTCCCGACGCCCCCGGTGCCCATCCGGCCTTCCACGTGGACAAGTGCGTGGGTATCGCTGGCGTTTATGACATGGAGCTCGCCTACCAGCAGCACGATAAATTTGTCCGCACCCTTCTAGGCGGTACACCGCAGGAAGTCCCCGCGCACTACTTCGATGCCTCCCCGGCATACAACGTCAACAAAAAGGCACGCGTCCTAGTGCTGCACGGAGAAAATGATGAGATGGTCAACGTCGATGAAGTCACCCGCTTCGCCGACTATGCCAAACAGCGTGGCCTCAACATCGATGCCATCATCTTCGACGACGCTAAGCACCTTTCATGGGCCAATCCCGCTGGCCCCCAGTGGCAGCAGGCACGGCGAAACATCCTTGAGCAGGTTGGAATCAAGTCTTAGGCACCGGGGCGTCGTCAAGCATCACTGCATCTGGCTTCGAGAGGTCCTTGACCTTATCGGGATCACCGAGGCGCGGGCCGAGGGCAACCAGCACCACGAAAACCACGGTCACAGCGATCGCCAGCCAGTGCCACACTGCATCGAATCTGCGGCCAAGGCGCTGTGCTAGCCAAGCACCAAACCACGCGCCAAGCGTGTTAAAGAACAAGTCATCAATGTCAGTGCGCCCCAACGCGAAAACATACTGGATGGTTTCCACCAACACCGAGAAAGCGAAACCCCAGAGCGTGGCCGCACGCTTGGACCGTAGCTGCACAAAAAGCAGAACGCCCAGCGGGACAAAGAATGCGAAGTTGCCGCCGTATTCAAACAGCGGCTTGAACCAGCTGCCGGAGAACAAGTCATCCAGCGGAATCCAGCGAATATCGCGGGCGCGCTGGTTTTCCGGCTTCCAAAGGTAGCCAATCTGGAAGAAGGCTTTGAGAGTGGTCAACGAAACAATGACGGCGCAATAGCCGCCAAGGGCTAGCGTCGAACACACTCTGTGGGGCATCTACTTAAGTACCTTTCCGCGTTGCTCCGGTAGTACAAAGGCGGCGGCTGCCGCAATTGCGAACGCAGCGGCAAAGAGGATGAACAGCCAGTGTGCGCCCGCACCAGCCAGGATAACCGGAACGATAAGCGGCGCGATGATGGAGGCCAAGCGACCGAAGCCCGCAGCGGCACCCGTGCCAGCCCCGCGCAGGTGGGTGGGGTAGAGCTCTGGGCCGATTGCGTAGAGTGCGCCCCACGCACCGAGGTTAAAGAAGGAAAGCAGGCAACCCGCAATCAAAATGAGCGCGGTGGAGTCCGCAAAGCCGTATAGGCCGGCGGCGCACGCGGAGCCCACGAGGAAAGCGGCCAGCGTAGGGCGGCGGCCCCAAGTCTCAATCAGCCAGGCCGCTGCCGCGTAGCCCGGAAGCTGCGCCAGCGTGATGATGAGCGTGAAGCTGAAGGACTTCACCAAGGTAAAACCATCGGCCACGAGCAGCGACGGAATCCAGATGAAGGCGCCGTAGTAGCTTAAGTTCACACAGAACCAGATGGTCCACAACGCCGCGGTACGCCCGCGCAGAGAGCGCGACCAAATGCTGCTGGAGGTGACATCTTCCTCGGCATAAGTGGGTACCGCAGCGTTTTCTGGCAGTTCCTTGCCCTCGGCTTCGGCCTCAGCTTCGAAGGAGGCCACGATGTCCTCTGCCTCCGCGTGCCTGCCCTTGGATTCCAAGAATCGCACGGACTCCGGCAGCTTCATGCGCACGAAGAGAGCATAGAAGGCCGGGACCATGCCAAGTGCCAGCGCCCAACGCCAGCCGCTGGCCGATGCCCCGACTACAAAGGTTCCGATGACTGCTGCCAGGATCCAGCCCACGGCCCAGAAGGCCTCCAGCAGCACAACCATGCGGCCGCGTACCTTGACCGGTGAGAATTCCGAAATCAGCGTCGATGCAACGGGCAGCTCCGCGCCTAGGCCGAGGCCCACGATGAAACGCAGAATCAAGAGCATAGCTAGTCCCGTCGCGAGCGCTGAGGCTCCCGTGGCCAGACCGTAGACCAGAAGGGTCAGCGCGAAGACGTGGCGACGGCCGAGCTTATCGGCAAGCAAGCCGCCGAAGGTGGCGCCAAGCGCCATGCCGACGAATCCGATTGAGGCCAGCCAAGAGGATTGGGTCGGTGTGATTCCCCAATGCACCGCGAGTGCGGCCATGATGAAGGAGATGAGGCCGACGTCCATAGCGTCGAGCGCCCAACCGATTCCGGAGCCCACCAGCAGGCGCTTGTGCTTGCCGGTGACAGGAAGACGGTCTAGGCGCTCGTTTCGAGATAGCGTGTTACTTTTGAGATCGGGCATGCTTTGGGATTGTAAGTCCAATTTCCCCTGTGCACTGCGTTTTTATGCGGTGGGCTGGAAAGTCCTTAGTCGCAGTGAATTACTTACAACAAAAACCGAACTAAAGGCCATCGCAATACCCGCAAACAGGGGGTTAAGTAGCCCGATTGCCGCGACTGGAATGAGTATGACATTGTAGGCGAATGCCCAGAATAGGTTGCCCTTGATGATGCGCAGAGTACGGCGCGAGAGTCGGATGGCGTCGGCAGCAGAGCGTAGATCATCGTTCATCAGCGTTATGTCGGAAGCCTCGATGGCCACGTCGGTACCTGCGCCCATGGCCAGGCCCAAATCTGCTTGGGCGAGTGCGGCGGCGTCATTCACGCCGTCACCCACCATGGCAACGTTGCAGCCCGAGCTTTGGAGCTGCTTGACGACGTCCACCTTTTCCTCCGGAAGCACGCCCGCAGTGACGTTTTCTGGGTCGATGCCCACGGCCTGCGCCACGGCCTGCGCGGCGCTTTCGTTGTCGCCGGTCAGCAGGTGTGGGACAAGCCCCAGCTCCTTCAGCTGGGCCACGGCCGCAGCGGAGGATTCCTTGACGGTGTCGCGGACATCGATGATGCCGATGAGGGCGTCGGCAGCGTAGACGGCAACCGGGGTTCCGCCCTCTGCTTCGGCAGCGCGGAATGCCTCGCTAAGGCTGCCCAGCTCGCCCTCGACGCGTCCGACACGGATGCGCTGCCCCTCGACCGTGCCCTCGACGCCACGGCCTGCCACGGAGACAAAGTCGGAGGCGGGCGTTACATCGCTAGCAGCATGCACGATGGCCTTGGCGATGGGGTGCTCGGATCCCGCTTCTACCGCCGCGGCGAGCTTGAGAACCTGAGTGGCGTCCTGGTCACTGGTTTGTGCGGCGTGCACGCCAGCAACCGACATCTTGCCTTCGGTGATGGTGCCGGTCTTGTCCAGGACGATGGTGTCCACCTGCTTGGTGGATTCCAGGATCTCCGGGCCCTTGATGAGCAAGCCCAGCTGAGCGCCGCGGCCGGTGCCCACCAGGATCGCAGTAGGCGTGGCCAAACCCATTGCGCACGGGCAAGCAATGATCAGCACGGCGACAGCAGCGACGAAGGCCGGGGCGGTGGCGGCGGCGCCACCGATGATGAGGTGTGCGATGAGCGTGAGTACGGAGATCGCGATGACGATGGGGACGAAGACCTGCGCGATCTTGTCCACGAGGCGCTGCACGGGGGCCTTTGACGCCTGTGCCTCGGTGACTAGCTTGGCCATCTGAGCCAAGGTGGTGTCCGCACCCACCTTGGTGGCGCGTACCTCCAGGCGGCCGGAGGAATTGATGGTGGCGCCGGTGACATGGTCGCCTTCCTTGACCTCAACCGGCACGGATTCTCCGGTGAGCATCGATTCATCCACAGCCGAGGCTCCGGCATTGACGACGCCGTCCGTGGCAATCTTTTCACCTGGGCGGACGACAAACACGTCGCCTACTTTGAGGTCCTTGATGGGCACGCGCTTCTCTGCGCCGTCGACAAGCAGCGTAGCGTCCTTGGCTCCCATCCCCAGAAGCGTGCGCAGTGCCTCTGAAGACTGGCCCTTTGCCTTGACCTCAAACCAGCGGCCGAGCAGCAAGAACGTGATGACCATGCCTACCGACTCCAGGTAGATGTGGTCCATCTCAGCATTGTTGGATACGAGCTCCATGTGCATCTTCATGCCCGGATGGCCGGCGTGGCCGAAGAACATGGCGTAGAGCGACCAGAAGTAGGCCGCGGTGGTGCCCATGGTGATGAGCGTGTCCATGGTAAACGAGCCGTGCTTGAGGTTCGCCCAGGTGGCCTCGTGGAAGGGGGCGCCGCCGAAGATGTAGACGATGGTGGCCAAAATAGCTGCAGCCCACTGCCAGTTGGTGAACTGGAGGGCCGGCAGCATGGAGACCACCATGATCGGCGTGGAAATCGCGGCAGAGATAATCGTGCGGCGCAGCAGGTCCTTGGCCTCCTGCGCGCGGGCCTCGTCCACCGGATTGGCAGTCTCTTCGGAATCCGCCTCTTGCTCTTCCGTCAGCGCGAAGGCGTCGTAGCCTGCGCCCCGCACAACCTCGATGAGGGAGTCGGGGGTGGAAGTGGAAGGGTCGTATTCAATTGAGGCGGACTCCGTGGCAAAGTTCACGGTGGCCTCAACTCCATCGACCTTGTTGAGCTTGCGTTCGACGCGGGACGAGCACGAGGTACACGTCATGCCGGAAACACCGAGATCGAGGTGGACGAGGTTAGTCATGGGAAGTGATCGCTTCTTTATGCGAGTTGGGGATTTGGATGGTTGTGGCGCTTATGCCTTGAGGTTGTAACCAGCCTCTTTAACGGCGGCGGCAACCTGCTCGTCGCTGAAGCCTTCGCCCTCAACGGTGACTGCGCCGGTGGTGTGGTCAGCGGTGACCTCGTGGACGCCGGTGATCTCGCCGACCTCTTCCTTGACGGACATCTCGCAGTGGCCGCAGGTCATGCCCTCGACGGTGTAGTGCTTGACTGCCATGATTCGTTTCCTTTCTTTGAGTACACCCTGAGCCTATACCCCCCTGGGGTATCATGCAATGAATTGCCAAGGAATAACTCAGGCTCATGTACCGTTGATAGGAAAGACCCCGAAAAAGAGGAGAGATTTATATGGCAACGATCGACGTAACCGAAGAGACTTTTGAGCAGACCGTTAGCGGTGAGGGCATTACCCTCGTAGACGCTTGGGCCGACTGGTGCGGACCTTGTAAGCGTTTTGCCCCTGTTTATGAAAAGGCCTCTGAGCAGCACGCGGATGCAACGTTTGCCAAGCTCGACACCGAAGCTAACCAAGGCCTGGCTGCTGCACTGCAGATCCAGTCCATTCCAACCCTGATGATTTTCCGCGACGGAATCATGGTCTTCCGTGAGGCTGGTGCACTACCGCCGGCAGCACTTGAGGATCTTATTACCCAGGTTAAGGGGCTCGACATGGATGATGTTCGCCGCCAGGTTGAGGAGCAGAACGCTCAGACCAACGGCTAAAGATTTTTCTTTCGCCCCCGGCGCTTTCTAGTGAGTCCCGCTAAACTCGCTAGAAAGCGTCTTTTTTATGGGACCACGTTACTTAAGCGAACAAGGAGTTAGTTCAATGGCGAATCCATTCAGCAAGGGCTGGAAGTACGTAATGTCCTCTTTCGACCAGAAGATCGACGAGAACGCGGATCCTAAGGTCCAAATTCAGCAGGCCGTGGAGGGCGCCAAGGAACAGCACCGCCAAATTTCAGAGCATGCTGCGGAGATTATTGGACGCAAGAACCAGCTCGAGCTGCAGATTAACCGTCTCCTGAAGTCCCAAGAGGATTACCAAAACCAAACTCGCCGTGCCCTTGAGCTAGCGGATAAGGCGGAGGACCCGCAGGCCGCTTCTGAGTACAACCAGGCCGCTGAGGTCGTGGCTTCCCAACTCGTTGCTGTGGAGCAGGAGCTTGCTGATCTCAAGACCCAGCACGCGGCTGCCTCGCAGGCGGCTGAGCAGGCAAAGGCTCAACAGCAGCAGTCCGAGGCTCGCCTCAAGGAGCAGTTGGCGCAGGTGGATGAGCTGCTAGTACAGGCCGATCAGGCCGCGATGCAAGAGCAGAACGCCAAGGTTATGGACTCGATGAACGAGCTTAAGCCGGATGGCTCCACACCGACCCTTGATTCGGTGCGCGCCAAGATTGAAAAGCGCTACACCGACGCTCTCGGCGCGCAAGAGCTTCATCAGCTCTCGGGTGGCGACCGCATCCAGGAAATCACTGCCGCTGGCAACGACTTGAAGGCCGCGTCCCGCCTGGACGAGATCCGTGCGGAGATGGCAAAGCAGAAGGAGCTCGGCTCCGGCGAGCAGAAGTAAGCTGCAGTAAAGCTAAGCTGCGCTAGTCAAAAGAAATAAGGAGGCAAGCCCCCCATGAGGGCCGGCCTCCTTTTGTCTGCCGCTTTGAGACTCACTACGTTCTTGTGGACTCTTGCGGCTCTAGCTTTCGTTGCGGCGAACGGCGATGAGGACACCGCGGATGCCGGAGTGGAAGCCGTCGCGCAGGTTGACGCGCTGGGATTCGGTCAGCGTGTACTCGTGCAGAGTCTCACAGGCGAATTGCAGCAGCGGACGGTCGATCTCAGGCGGAAGTCCACCGCCGGAGAGCAGGTGGGCCTGGTCGCGCTGTTCCGCGCTAGCCGCGTTCTCGAACCACCAGGACGCATACTGCTGGCCGACGTCGAAAGGTGACTGGAATCCTGCAGAAGTCCAGACCTCCTCGGGAAGCGGCACGTACTTTGAGCGCAGCTTGCGACGAGGCGCCATCATCGACGGCTTTGGCGCGGCCGGCTTTGGGGAGCCAGACTCGGCTGCAGCGTCGGATGCACCTGACGAAGGCTTCTCAGGGGTCGACGTGCCGTTAGAGCCCTGCGTGTCACCTGCGGAAACGGGGGCGGGAGTCTTGGCGATCTCGGCTGAGCCGTTTTCAGTGGAATCGGCCCCGCCATCCTTGGATGCCTGCGGAGCGGTGCCTGCTGCAAGGTCGGCGGGAGATGGGGAGGAAGAGCCCGGTGATGCGGCTGGCTTCGGCTTTGGTGCGGAGGCGAATGCTGCCTCCGCTTCGGAGGGCTCGCCGCACTCGTCGCGCTCGGGCAGTTCTGGCAGCTCATCGTGGCCGTTGTGCGGTTCCCGAATGGTCGGCGGCAGTGGGCCTTCCAGAACCTGCAGCTCCATTGCGTCGGCGAAATCTTCGCGCGGATCGAGAATGGTCGTGGTGTCGCAAGCGTGGCGCAGTGCGGAGGACATGGAGTCCCAGCCAAAGCCGTAGAGGTGCACGCGCACGCCCGCGTTTACGGCTTCTTGTACGCCCGGGATCATGTCGGCGTCACCAGAAACCAAAACAAAGTCGGTGACTTGCTGCTTCATTGCAGCGAGAATCATGTCGGCAACGAGGCGGGTATCGACTGCCTTTTGGGTGCGGCGCTCGCCCCATTCGATGAGCTGGCCGGTGCGAAGCTGCACGCCATCACAGGTGCGCAGTGCGCGCTGGTAGCGGTGTGGGCCGGTGTCAGGGATTCCGTCGTACCAGTACTGGCGGTGGATGCGGTTTCCGAGCTGGTTTTCCACCATGGAACCGAGATTATTTACGACCTCTGGGAGGTCTATTTCTAGTTGCGCGCGAGCTCCGGTTTCCCATGAGTTATAAAAGCTCGCAAGCAGGTAAGACGTGTCAACGAAGACAAGTGTTCGTTCAAGCATGGCTCCTAAGTTCCGTTTCTAATAGTTCTAACTAAATTTGCTTTGGTTTCCAGTGTGCCCCATTAGTCACTAAACGTCGATGTCTTCGAGGAAACTGGCAGGTCAGGAGGCCTAGAAAAGTTTTGCTCTTGCGCGAATCTAAAATCTGAGGTACTTGTTCGGTTAGTTAGTTGAGTAACTGACCCATCGAGTAAGCGAGGAGGTGCAGGCGTACATGGATAACTCAACGCAGCCGTTGTTCAGACAGATCGCCGCGCTAATTGAGGACTCCATCGTGGAAGGCGGCCTGGAAGAAGGGGCGCAGGCGCCTTCGACGAATGAGCTAGCTGCCTTCCACAACATCAACCCCGCCACGGCGCGAAAGGGGATTGCTTTGTTGACTGAACTCGGAATTCTAGAAAAACGCCGCGGCATCGGCATGTTCGTGGCGGCCGGCGCTACCAAAAGAATCCGCCAGCGGCGCCGCAATGACTTCGCCGCCGAATACGTCGCCCCGCTCGTCGATGAGGCCGTCCGCCTTGGGTATACGCGCGAGCAATTACAAGAACTTGTCCACCGTGTCGCAGAAAGCAGAGGACTCTACTCATGACCGCGAACACCGCAAACGCTGCAATTACTGCAAACACCCAACGTATCCCGGAGTGGTCGAAATGATTAAAGCCGAAAACCTAGCTATGCAAAATACTCCGGCGCTGTCTTTCGTGCTGGAAGATAGCCTGACCCACGGCCTGGTGGGCCCCAATGGAGTGGGCAAGACGACGCTGCTGCGCATGATCGCAGGCCAGCTCAAGTCGGAGGGGTTGAAAGTCTTTGGGGAGCGCCCCTTTGACAACCAGAAGATCATGGATCGCATCATCCTGATGGGCATCGATAACCCGCTTTTCGATGGATGGAACGTGGACAAGCTCTTCCGCATCGGCAAGGTGCGGTGGAAGACCTGGAACCAGGAGCGGGCTGAAGAACTCGCCGCGCAGTTTGCGCTCCCGAAGAAGAACTACTCCGCCTTGTCCCGCGGTCAGAAGTCCGCGATGGGCTTTATCTTCGCCGTAGCTTCCGGCTGCGAGTTGATGCTGCTGGATGAACCCTACCTGGGCCTCGACGTCGATAAGCGTCAGCGCTTTCTTGAGGTCCTCCGGGAGGAACAGGGCAAACGCACGATTGTGGTGTCCACCCATCATCTCGATGAGATTGAGGGCTACCTCGACACGGTGCTTTCGCTTGGCGAAGCCCCCTTGTCTGGCCCCATTGAAAGCCTCGTCGATTGCATCGTGGCGGTGACGGGCCCTGCGGAACAAGTAGATAGGGCGCTGGGGCGCCTACAGTTGCCGGTATTGGCCCGCCATTCCTCGGTCCACGCAGAGCGTGTGCTTATCGACGCCCGCCCCAACTTCGCCGAGTGCGTCTTCGATCAGGCGGCAGAATTCGGGCTACGCGCGCAGGAAGTCACCCTGGAAGAGGCGGTGCTGGCGTTAGGAGGTGCCCAGTGAAGCTTTTCTTTAACACGCTGAATTGGGGAAACTTGCTGCTGTCGATTTTCTTGATTTGTGGAGTCTTCCTGGCGGGACGCGCCGGTAATGCGGTTATTGCGAGTTTCGTGCTCGTCGCTCTGTGGGCCGGTATTTTTGCTGCCGCCCCACACGAAAACAAAGCGCAGCCATTAGGGCTTAACACGGCCACTAAAACTCGATACGGTCGCATCGCAGCGCTTTTGCCAGCTGTGATTGCTGGCATTTTGACCATCTATCTGCGTTGGTGGATTGCTCTCGCTATCACGGTGCTAATCCTCGCGTGGAAGCTAACCTGTTGGAAGGCCGAAGCCAAAACCATGACAGTCGAAGACCTTCTAGCGGATACGCCAGGCAATGATAATTTTGGACGATTCCCAGTAAGCCTTGAAGGTCAGTTGGTCTACCGCCCGTTGGTTCGCGGTTGGCTTATCGGCTGGGTGATTCTGTGTATCGCAGCGGTGGCGAACGCCTTCATCAGCAACATATGGCCTGAGAACGGACCGAATATAGGAAACATGCTGATGACAATGGCCATCTTGGCCATGACGACGACCTGTGTGGAACACCTTGATTCTTTGGCTAACTTCGTCACGCTTGGCGGCAGCCAAAGTACATGGGCGCGACATGTCATCATCGCAAGCTTGGTCAGTCCGGCGGCGAGCCTCCTTGGCGTTGGGCTTAGCTGGCTGATTGTGGGTGAGCCTATTTGGTTCATTGCAGCATTCGGCTTCCTGGTGCCCGCACTCGTTGTCTCAGTTGAATTGTGTTCGTGGAAGACCGTCTACATGCCGGTGCTGATTGCCGCTGCAACGGTAGCCATCTTCGAGTTGCGAATGGAGGAGATGCTCGACGGGTTGCCGATGATGCTCGCGGCGGCCGTTACGTACGTGCTGTGGGCGGTGCTGCTGCCCGTTAACGTGCGACGAGTGAATCCATACGCTTCAGGACTGAAAAAGTGGTTAGGAATAAAGAGCTAAAAAGCGCAATCACCAGCGGATTTGTGAAGTTTCAAAGTGGTGTGTAACTTTATGTGAGTCAGCGCGACCGACAGCGCCCCA
>NZ_KV788315.1:0-10197 GCF_001807215.1 Corynebacterium sp. HMSC05D08
CACAGAATCAATGCACTCTAAAACCGGAAGAGCCCCTTTAGCCAGCAGCTTCAGTTGGGCGCTTGGCCACCAAAACCACGTCGTGGGAATGGTGGGCACCTGCGCCGCCCTCGACGCGGCGTTCCCGCTTATCCAGCTTAACCACCTCAAGCTCCTTGAGGTTCTCCGCAAGCCACGCGGGCATGGCAACGGCATCTGATTCAAGATCGTGGTGAACAAAGACCAAAACATCACCAGTCAAGGCCTCAAGCTTAGCCACGCCCTCCTCGGTCGCCGGGATACCGCCATAGTGCACCGACACCAAATCGAAAGGTTCGTGCTCAAACTCGTTATAGTCTGCCACCTCTGCGTGCAGCCCACGATCCAAGCAACGCTGCACAGCAGTCGGCGCAAAGTCTATGCCGAGTGCCCCCCACCCGCGGTCAGTTAACCACTGGAGGTCCGCACCTTCGCCACAGCCGACGTCAAGCGCGGTACCGGGCCGTAGGTCAGCTACTTCGTCAACCAACGTTGCGTTCACATTGCCAGACCATATCTGTTGGCTCTGTGCGTAGCGTTCCTCAAACTCTTCCCGGGTGGGCAGATGCCCTGGGCCATGAGTTGACCCATGCCCCTCATTATCGTACTCATGATGATTGTGCATACTGTCCACGTGGGGCATGGGTCTACCTTTCGCCAAATTAAGCGCGTTCGATCGGGTTGATCAGCGAGCCTAGACCCGGAATCTCAATCTCGATGGTGTCGCCCGGAACCATCGGCGCTGTACCAGCCGGAGAACCGGTAGTTACTACGTCGCCAGGCAGCAGCGTATAAGCCGCGGAGATCTCCTCCAGGATGCCGCCCATCTTAACGATCATCTGGTCAGTGTTGGAGTCCTGCTTCTGCTCACGCTTGCCATCGTGGGTCAGGTAGGCGTTGATCTTCTGATCATCCAGGTTCAGTGAATCCAGGTCGGTCTCAATCCATGGACCCAGTGGGCAGAAGGTATCAATGCCCTTTGCACGCGCCCACTGGCCGTCCTTGAACTGCAGGTCGCGGGAGGAAACATCATTGCAGATGACGTAACCCAAAACGTGGTCTTTCCAGTTCTCAGCCTTGATATTCTTAGAAACCTTAGAGATAACAACGGCCAGTTCGCCCTCGAACTCTACGTTGGTGGCAAAGTCTGGAATCTTGATCGGCACGTTCGGCCCGACGACCGCGGTCGATGGCTTGATAAAGATTGTCGGCGGAAGGTGCTCAGCGGACTCCTTGAAGACCTCAGCCACGTGGTCCGCGTAGTTGCGGCCCAGGGCAACAACCTTGGTGGGCAAAGTCGGGGCGAGCAACCGCACGTCGCTCACCTTCCATTCGCGTCCGGTAGGTTCTGGGGTGGTAAATGGAGTGCCGGAGATTTCCTTAGCCACAAGCTCCTCGAGCGGGGCGCCCTCCGGCCCGTCGATGATGGCAAAGCAGATTCCTTCTGGGTGAGCAATTCGTCCTAAACGCATAACGGCCATGCTACCAATATGGGATCTTCACACGTTAGCTAAGGTCATATTTGAATTCTGCGAATTCCTCCAAGAACTCTCCTGCACCCAGCGTGGACCCGTGACCTGAAGCTGAAATCGCATAACCTATCGCCGCTCCGACGCCGCCACCACTTGTTTCAACGTCATCCCCGCAAGGTCGTGGCGCAGGGCAAGGAAGAGCTCGGCGCATGCCTGGGCGTCGCTAAGCGCATTGTGATTGCCGTAATTGGGCAGGCCGTAACGCTGCCGAACGCGCGCAAGGCGGAGATCCTCCCCACGCGGGTACGTGGCCATGCGTTCCATGTGGCGCCGTTCCAACGCAAAGGTATCCACCACATCAAGGCGCAGCGCAGCTCCGTAAATTCGCTTGCAGGCGGCCTTAAGAAAACCCACTTCAAGCGCTGCGAAGTGCGCCAGCAACGCCCGCCCCTGCAAGGCTTCGCGCAGTCTCGATATACCTTCTTTTTCTGCAACGCCCGCATCCACCACGTCCTGGGTCAACATGTGGATGTGCACGGACTGTTCAATCTGGCCAGCAGTAGCTCCCTTAATCAGCACGTAATCGGCGCCGCCGAGATCGATAACACCGCCGTTAATGGGTACCCAGCCAATCGAAACAATCGCGCCTTCTCTTGGATCCAGCGACGTGGTTTCCATGTCGACAGCCAACAGCGGAAGGTCCTCTAAGCGCGTGCGCGGATCAGGGCGCTGCCAATCGAGGCGCTGCACGAAGCGATCAAAGAGTCCCATCTAGATGTTCCTCACGGGATACTTCGTGGCCAGGGCATTCTGCATGCTCTTGATCGCGCGAAATGCGTCACGCAGGCGCTCGCGCTCGAGGCGGCCCAGCTGTTTCGGATCGATGTGATAGTCCGGCGCAACGCCATCGCGCAGCTGCCGTGCCTGATGCGCGAGAGTAAGTGAACGCAGGTAGTCGAAGGCGTCGAGAAGCTCCTGGGCTCCCATCTTGCTTAGTGAGTCCCCCGCAGCCTCCCGCAGACGCTTGCGGGTATCGACCTCCTCACTGCCGATGGCCAAAGCAAAAAGGCGCGCCATCTGCACGATTCCTGCGGTACCGCCCTTCTTGATGTCTAGGGTATTGGCGTATTCGCCGTCCCTTTCCACCACCAGTCCGCGGAAGAAGGTCAGCGGTGGTTCACGGCGGGCAGCCAAACTCGCCAGGTGCGCATGCATGCGGCGAGCCCCCTTGCCCATGGTCACGGCCGCAGAATGGACGCGCTCGCCCAGTTCCCGGCTGCCGTAGAGGACGCGGAAGTCGAAGAAGATCTGCGCATTGAGCAGCGCGTCCGGCTGCGGTGCGGTAATCCATTCGTGGAAGGTCTTCTCCCACTGCGTCACCGTCATGCGCCACTGTGGCGTCATCGCCATCATCTCTCCCGGGCACAGCACCTGGCCGGCCTTGTCCAATCCGGTGCACACGAACAAAGATAGTCGCGCAAAGTACTCCCCATGGAGAGCTTCGTCATAGTCGTCCGCCAACACCAGCGCATTGTCCTGGTCGGAGGCAAGCGCCATCTCGCGCCGGCCCTGGGAACCCACCGCCACGAAGGCGTAGTCGACTGGTGGGGCGCCCAGCTCGCGCTCGGCAAGCACACACAAACGCCGCGCGATTGCGTCTGCCGCGATGGTGATGAGGCTCGCTGCTTCCGAAGGCGTGGAGCCGCGCTCGACGTAGCGTGCTGCGAGTGCGGTGGCCTCGTTGAAGGAACCAGCAAGCTCCTCGGCAGAGTTCTTGCGGGAAAGATCCGCAGTCAGATAGAGCGGGTCGTTCTGCAACAAACGCGTGATGTCGGATTGGGTAACGATGCCGCGCAACTGCCCTTTGGCCACGACGGGCAAGTGATGGATTCCTCGTTCTGCCATGTGCAGCAGCGCTTCCATGGCCGGCACGCTAGCGTTCACGGTGACCGGAGTACACGTCATAATCTCCGCGATCGCCTCCTGCGGGTCACGGCCTAATGCAAGAACCCGCGAGCGCAGGTCCCTATCGGTCACAATTCCGGTCAGTTCCCCACCGTCAACCACGAGCAGGGAGGACGCGCCATGCTCAGACATGAGTTGGGCAGCTGCGCTTATCGACGTCGTGGAATCGGCCTGCAACGGGTCCGTGCGGGTGATCTTTTCAATAGGTGTGCGCAGGGCGTCGCCCGTGGTGGCGTCCGACAGCTCGCGCGCAGCGGCACGGATCTGCCGGGACTGCGCCGAGAAGAAGCGCGCGATGTCCGGGTTGCGCTCGGCGAGTTGAGTAAAAGCTTCTTGTGGCAGGCGAAAGACCAAGCAGTCTTCCACGGCGATCATCTCGTAACGAGATTCCGGCTGCCCCATTAACGTGGAATAGCCAAAGGTCAGCCCGGAATCGCGACGATCCAAAAGCACGCCATCTTCACCGAGGACATCGATTGCCCCGGTACGGATGACATGTAGGAAGAAGTTTTCTTCGCCAAGACGGACGATGACATCGCCGCGGCGAAAATACGCAATGCTTAGGTGCGCGGGCAGCGCGTCGAGCTCCTCCTCCGGAAGGCGGGAGAAGGGCTCGTGCTGGGCGAGGAAACTGCGGACCTCGTCTAATTCAACGCTCATGCACCCACAGCGTAGCGGTTTTTAGGTCAGTGCGGCGGCGATTCGGTCACCAATTTCGGTGGTGCCGAGCTGCTCGCTACCACGAGCGGAGACGTCGGCGGCAACGGCTTCCTCGATGCGCACCGCATTGGTTTCGTCGCCAATGTGACGCAGCAGCATCGCTGCAGACAAAATGGCAGCGGTTGGATCAGCAATGCCCTTTCCCGCAATGTCCGGCGCCGAGCCGTGGACCGGCTCAAACATCGAAGGGTTGGTGCCGGAAGCATCGATGTTGCCAGACGCGGCCAGGCCGATACCGCCGGTCACAGCGCCAGCCAGGTCGGTGAGGATGTCGCCGAAAAGGTTGTCGGTGACGATGACGTCGTAGCGGCCAGGATCAGTAACCATGTGAATCGTGGCGGCGTCGATGTGGTTGTAGTCCACGGTGACCTCAGGGTATTCCTTAGCCACCTCTTCTACGGTGCGCTGCCACAAGCCACCGGCATTGACCAGGACGTTGGTCTTGTGAACCAAGGTCACATGCTTGCGGCGGCCCATTGCGCGTTCGAAGGCATCGCGAACAACGCGCTCAACGCCGAAGCGGGTGTTCTGGGAGACCTCGGAGGCTACCTCGTGCGGAGTGCCCTCGCGCAGGGTGCCACCGTTGCCGCAGTACAGGCCCTCTGTGCCCTCGCGGACGACGACGAAGTCGATCTCTCCTGGGTTCGCCAGCGGCGAGGTAGCCGTCGGGTACAGCTTGGAGGGGCGCAGGTTCACGTGGTGGTCCAGGGCGAAACGCATCTTCAGCAACAGCCCACGCTCCAGGATTCCCGGGGGAACCTGACCTGGCGCGCCGATAGCACCCAGCAGAATTGCGTCGTGCTCGCGAATAGAGGCGAGGTCGGCATCGGTGAGGAGCTCGCCATTGCGCAGGTAGCGTCGCGCACCCAAGTCATACTCGGTGGTCTCGATGTCGCCCCGTACCGCGTTGAGCACCTTGAGGGCCTCTGCAGTAACTTCTGGGCCGATTCCGTCTCCGCCAATAACCGCCAGTTTCATTTTGCGGGATTCCTTTCTCACAATATGGATACATCGGCCACATTAGCAGACCCCCATGCATTCCGCATGCAGCGGGAACACATGGGGGTCAGATTGACGGATTAAGCAGAAAGCGTCAGGCTAGGCGTCCAGATCCAGCTGGACACACTCTGCGCCGAGGGCAACCTTGATGTCCTCAACCAGCTCTTCTGCAACCTCGCACTCGACGCGCAGAATAAGCACGGCGTCAGCTGGCGTCTTGCCCTGCGTAAGAGCTGCGGCGACGATGTTGATGCCGGCAGCACCGAGCTTCGTACCCACGGTACCCAAGGCGCCTGGGACGTCATCGTAGCTAAAGAACAGGTTGCGGCCGGTGGCGCGCATGTCGACGCCGCGTTCATTGATGCGAATGAACTTCTCAACACCGTCGATACCCGTGATGGCACCAGTGAGCTGCGACGTCGCGCCGTCCGCACCAATGACGGTGACAACAAGGGAGGAACGCTGACCCTTGGACTCGGTGTGAGTGCGAACCTCAACATTGACGCCACGGGATTCTGCGATCTGCATAGCGTTGACGAAGGTGACTGCTTCGGAGACCACGCCGCTGAACAAACCGCGGACAGCGGAGAGTCCCAGCGCAGAAACATCCTCGTTGGAAAGCTCACCACGGGCCTCGACCTCGATAGCCACGGGCGCCTGACCCAGCAGCTTGCCAGCGGTAAGGCCCAACTTACGAGCCAGGTCGAGCCAGCCCGCAACTTCTTCGCCCACACGGCCACCCGAGACATTCACGGCATCTGCCACGAACTCTCCAGCCAGCGCCTTGAGAACCGAGTCTGCGACGTCGGTACCAGCACGGTCCTGTGCCTCGACGGTCGAAGCTCCCAAGTGCGGGGAAACCGTCACCTGCGGCAGCTCGAACAAAGGGGAATCCGTGCACGGCTCGTTGGCATAAACATCGAATCCGGCACCGCGGTGGTGACCCGCCTTAATGGAATCTGCCAACGCCTGCTCGTCGACGAGTCCGCCACGCGCAGCATTAATGATGATCTGGCCTTTCTTGGCCTTGGCAAGCAGCTCGGCGTCGAACATGCCGGCGGTTTCCTCAGTCTTCGGCAGGTGAATCGTCACAAAGTCAGCACGGGCCATCAGTTCTTCAAGCTCGACAAGCTCCACGCCCAGTGCTGCCGCACGAGCCGGGTTTGCATAAGGGTCGTGCGCGATGATGGTGGTCTCAAATGCTTTCAAACGCTGAGCGAATAGCTGACCGATGTGGCCAAAGCCAACGATACCGATGGTCTTGCCGTATACCTCGACACCCTTGAAGGAAGAACGCTTCCATTCCCCCTGACGCAGCGACTGGTCAGCCGCTGGAATTTGGCGTGCTGCGGCAAGCAACAGAGCAATTGCCTGTTCACAGGCGCTGTGAATGTTACTGGTTGGGGCGTTAACGACCATAACGCCGCGCGCGGTAGCTGCGGGGATATCGACGTTGTCAAGGCCCACACCTGCACGACCAACAATCTTGAGGTTGGTGGCCGCGGCGAGCACCTCGGCGTCGACTGTAGTGGCGGAGCGCACCAGCAATGCATCAGCTTCTGGCACCGCCGCAAGCAACTCAGCACGGTTGGGACCGTCGACCCACCGAACTTCTACTGAGTCGCCCAAAGCGGCGACGGTGGACTGAGCAAGCTTATCGGCGATAAGAACAACCGGCTTCGACATGACTTCCTTAACTTGGTTGGGAGGGCGAACGTATACATAACGCATACGTTGCATGGAAGTGTAGTTTATTCCGTCCATCCGCGGGAAATTTTTGCGCTAAATTCTTTCGCTGAACCGAATTCGGGGCCAAGGGCAACTACCGGCCCTTCTTCTAACCCAGCTACCATCGCAGCCCCTACCTTGGTGGCACTGGGGTCAGGGTCGGGCATGATTAAAACGGTTCCGCCGTATGCATTGGCATTCACAACATTTGCAATGGGACTCTGGGAGGTCGCAACGATATTCGGTGACATCTGGCCATCCCTACGGGCCGAACCAGGGATTGCAGGCATCTTCTTATGCGAGATTTGCTGTGGCAGCGGCTCCCAAGCCGCCTTCAATTCAATCTTTTCATTCGAGTCTAAGGCGGCAACTTCCTCCACCATACGGTTGGGATCGACAATCACTTTGGAGGTAAACCCAAACGCAGTGTACTCGCCGAGCGCCTTGGTATTGCCGGGGTCACGGACCACTTGGTGTTGCCTCTCCTCGCCAGGGTAAAAGGCATCCGCAAACGGCACCTTGCCCACGGTCACGATAAGGTTGGCGCCGACGTCTTCGGCCAAGCGGTATATATCATTGCGCACCGAATCGTCATAAACCACCATCGGCGCTCGTTGGGAGACTGCAATTGAGGCAGCACGCAACTTAGCTGCGTCCGAGTTCTCAGCCACAAAGAGCGTATGGGACTGTTTGAAGAACAGACGTGCCGACTCAAATCCCCACGGGTCTTGGACAACGGTGGTCTTCCCCACAAAGGCAGGATCGATCAGTCGGTTGGTGTTTTCAGCCGCCGCCCGCGCCAGATCGATGTCTTCATTTGCAAGCTCCGCCAGCTCAGGGGTGACGAGTTTTTGACCGCGACCAATGTCAGAGCAGCCGCCGATGGTGGGAACCATTACGGCGGCTAACGACAGCGCGAGGAACTGCCTAACGCGCAAAGGCCTGCGGGCCCTCCTCGCCGCCAGAGAGGTTTGCTTCGTCGACATCGCGGATAACCTGCTTGTCCAATGCATACTCGACAATTCCTACGAACCGCTCACGGCGGTCAATAAAGAATTCCTGGGCACGGGTAGAACGGAAAAGATCGATGTCGAGCTCATGGGAGGACAATACCTCATCGAACTCAGCATCCTCCATGATGGACTTAGACTGCACACGCGGCAGGTACCGTTCAGGCGCGTAGCCATCGAGCACGACTTCCGTGCGCTTACCCATTGGGGTGCGATTGAGCACCGAGTTTGCCAGCACCTCGCTCACACCGTGACGCTTGCACCAGTTGAGTGGGAAGACCGGGAAGAACCCCGGCTTCAGCTCCTCGAAGGTATTGCGATTGAACTCGGTTCCCGTACGCCAATCGCGAGCACCGCGAGCCATCAACAGCGCGTAGAGGCCATGCCAGACGCCATCGGATTCGTCGATGGAAAGCAGACGAGACTCGCGGAACGTTGCATCTTGGACGGTCTTCGGCACTACCTCGGACTCCCCTGCCACCCATGCGGTGACCTCATCGACGTCGCGGGCTGCACGCAGCTTGACTGCGGAAGAGCCGTAAAGCTCACCAAACACGCCACTCCAGAACCACTGATTGAGGCGATCCCACGCCTCCTTCTTAGAGAGCACACCGTGGCGCTCGGCCAGACGAGCAAGGATGACGGCGAGCGGAATGATCTGCTCGTTGTAAGGAACCTGTTCCAGGCTCAAGATGCAGCGCTCCGCAAGGTACTCCGCAACCTCTCGGAACGTGATGCGCAGCGTTGCCGACGCCGCCTTGTACTCCGCGAGCGAAAGCTGCAGGATGTCCTCGCGCTGCCCACCCGCCTTGCCTTTCTCACCGGAAACATAAAGGGATACCGCAGAAAGAAACTCGTTGCGTCCAATACCGTCGAGTGCTGGAGAGCGGCGCAGATCAGCCTCTACTTCTGCCCAGTCCTGCGCCAAGTGGAAATCAGGATCCTCTGATGCAAAGACAGCGGTCAGGAGGTCGAATACGTCCATCTGCAAGCCAGCGGAATTGGCCTGCGCGAAGATGGAGCCCACGCCAGCGCGAGCGGTCTCACGAGACAGACGGATCATCGGTACGTCGTAACCAGACAGGGGGCGCAAAATGCGGTTGTTGAACGCCGATACGACGTCGCGGTTCACGCCATCGTGTGCCGCAGCCAGCTCAAAGAGCATGCTAGTGCCCTCTTCGCTGAGAAGCGCCGAAACCGGGATGCAGCAAGCATCAAGCGCGGTTTCGCGGTCCACAATTGCGCCCTCAATATTTGGGGCAAAGTGCGAACGCAGCTCGCCATGCTGGTTCACAGCAAACACCGCCTCATCGGGCATGATCTCCTCCGAGATTGCCTTGTGCAGATCAACGTAGAAAGTACGGGTGATCTTCTTCGAACGGAAGTCAGTGGTGTCGACCGAGCCATTGCCGCGGAAGCAATGGTACAGCGTGGTCAAGCGCTGCTGGCCGTCCAGCAGTAGCAAGCCAGGATTAACGCCAGTATCCGGCGCGCCGGCGAGAGGACGCGGCCTAAAACGCATCGTTTCATTTCGTGTATCCAGCGCCATCAGAGCACCCACTGGGTAGCCGCGCAGCACGGTAACAATGAGGGAACGAATGCGGTCCTCATCCCAGGAGTAGGCACGTTGGAAATCCGGAAGTTGAATATCGCCGCGGTCGATGCGTGCGAAGAGGTCATTAAGATCGTAGCTTGGCGTGGTAAAACCCATGGTTCCGACTGTACCCCTGCTCCCAGCATCTTGCCCGTCCAGAAATATATCTCACATATTCCGACAAAATCGGACTCTAAAACCACAAATGCGCCGCCTAATTAAGCAGTAACATCGAGCGGGTTCTTAACCCAGCTCATCAATAATCGCCAGATTCGCGACCAGCGGCATCGGGATAGTCACAGGTGAGAAACATGCCACCTCGCCACCCTCGCCACCCTTGCCACCTCTAGCACGGTTGCCAGCCCGTTTGTGGGATCTTTGCGTGATCGAGCCTGCAATCCGACGCACAACAGGACAGATTAAATATCAGGGTCGAAAAGTTTCCGATTTTCGACTTACCCATAGCGTCCTAGCGCGCTATAATAAAGGTACTCCTTAAGAGAGGAGGTGAAGCGATGAGCGAAATTGCACAGGCAATAGCCGCCACAACAGCGGCCATAATCGCAATCAGCACTGAAGCCCGAAAATGGTACGAAACCATGAAAGGCTCCAAAAACGCAAAAAGTAAGACCCCGATTCAGGATGCAACAACCATTCTGAACCGGGGCTTGCCCCCCCCCCCCCCCCCCCC
>NZ_KV788315.1:10217-13866 GCF_001807215.1 Corynebacterium sp. HMSC05D08
CAATGAAACCACTCGAGCTAGCCGCCACCTACACAATCGGCGCATTCCTGCTCTACGCCTTCACCGGCTACAAATGGACCCTCGCACTCGGCGGCGCCCTCGCACTATCCGCAATCGCACGCCACATCTACCAACCCGAAAACGCAGCATGAAACCAATCATCACCGACCGCGACACCGGGCGAGAGCTCTGGCGAGTAAAAGAATGCGCCGCACACTGCGGAATAAAACCATCGACCTGGACCACCTACGTCGCCCAAGGGCGCACCCCGCAACCCAGCGGCCACTTCGATGGCCGCACACCACTATGGGACGCCAATGAGGTAGCCCAATGGCACAACTCCAGGCCCGGCTCCCCCGTCCCCAATCACCCATAAAACGACAAAGCAGCCCCTTCAACGATCTCCTCGACCGCTGAAGGGACTGCTTCACGCCAAAAACCTGCTCCAACTCGTCCGCAATCGGCAACTCATCGACCGACTCCTGGTACCGTAAACGCCACTGACGAATGTAGTGCACAACAATAAAATACCGCGACCGCCAAACCTCGAGCTTGTCCCGCAATAAACTAACCTCAACGCGCAGTTGAGCAATATCCTCGTCGCGTTCCGCGAGCTGCTTATTCGTCCATTCCTGAATCTGCTGGGTAAAAGCCTCCCATTCAAGACCACGGGCTTCAATATTTGAACTGCTCCCCATAATCCGGACTGTGTTGCCACCTCCGTGGCGGTGTCCTCGGTGGTGGCGGTTGCTTCTTCTGCCATGGTTAACCTCTTGGGTTAGTTTTTGGGCATAAAAAATCCCCCGCCACCTACCAGTGGTGTAGGGGTAGTAGCAAGGCGGGGACTCGCTCCCCGCAGGTGTGACTACTTCATGCTTTCGTCGGCGCCAAGCGCCGAACGTACTTCTGGGGAAACATCGTTCACATCGGCGACATCCACGATGAGGTCCGGTTCGCCAGAGTGCTCGAGGAAGCGCCGCTTGGCTTCTTCCATAGGAACCTCCGATTCGGCGCAATCGAACAGGAAATCCTGTATCGAGTCACCGCGTGCAGCGTCATCGATGCCCATGAGGTTCTTCGACATTACGGTAGCGCAGTGGATAATGCCATGAAGGGGTGCCCTCTGCGACAGTAAGTCCGCCAACTGTTGCGTTTGATCAGTGTCCGTCAAGGCACATTGGCATGCGTGTGCAACCCCATCGAATTGAGAAGCATCCGTTTGAATGCTGGAAGCCGCTTCATGCGAGGCGAGCCATGTATAGGACACGTCGTATCTCTCTCAATAGCCGGGACACAACTGCCCGACGATACCCCTGGTTGCACCGGTGACGAGAACGTGTTTACGCATCTGAAGACTTCCTACTATTCGGTGTACTTTCAACGATTCTGCCATCGGCGACTGTTAGAATCCGTTCTGCCAGATTCACGATGTTTGCATCGTGGGAGGTGAAGATGACCGTAGCATCGGTTTCCAAGAGCCTGCTCATCGACAGCTTTGCTGACATTGAATCGAGAGCGGATGTCGGCTCATCCACAAGAATGACCGGTGATTTTTGCAGGACAGCACGGATGATGGCAACTCGTTGCCGCTCCCCGCCCGACAACCCGCTATTACCGGAACCTACTAACCTGCCTAGTCCATCGGTGCTGGCGAAGTTTTCCAGCCCGAACTGACCTAGCATTGCGATAAGTATTTCGTCGTCGACACTCTTCCCTGTCCCGAGGATTAGGTTCTCTCTGAGCGTGCCCGGAAGCAAATCGGGCTCCTGTTCAACATACGTAACCATAGTTCGAAGAGCCCTCCTGTTCCAGTCCTCAAGATCTTTCTCTCCGACACGGATATGGCCGGCCGAGACGTCATAAAACTTCAACAGAAGACTAAATATGGTGGTTTTCCCGGCGCCAGAAGCTCCTGTAAGTGCTACTTTCTCGCCAGCTTGAATAATTACGGTTGCATTATCTAAAATGGTCCTTCCGTCTCGGCCATACGATACCGACTCGAACTCGATGGATCCTGGGGGAACGGTCCTAGGTGCTAGAAGCGAATCCTCCCCAATTGAATCTTCAACTTCGAGGCTGAAAAGCTGGTTAATTCTGTCCAGCGCTCCCCTAGCCTCAAAGAAGGTGCCAAGAGACTGAGACACCTGCACAATGGGAGCAAGCATCAGAAATAACGCGGTAACGAAGACGGTAAGTGCCTCTCCCGACAAATCACCGTTGCTCAACCTAATGGACCCGAAAAGAACGACCGCGAGAAGTGCCATGTAGGAAGCTACAGTGCTCAAGGGCTCAAGAACGGCTTCTACAAAACTCATCCTTCTCCGATTTCGGTAGGCGTGGTCTATCTCGGCTGACAAGTTGCCAATGACCTTCGTCTCTACGCGAAAAGCTTTAATAGTTCGAATTGCCGATAACGCCGACTGTAGGATTTCTCCGAGCGCTGCAAGATGGTCCTGAACGTTTGACGAGAGATTTTGCAAAGAACTTGAGATAACCACAATGATGACTAAGGCCACCAGCAACACTGCAACAACAACCAAAAGCAATTTCCAGTCCACCACCGCCATATAAATGAGTGCACCAATGATGACAGTGAATCCACCTACGAAATCAGTGAGGGTGGAAGAAAAAGCAGTACTGACGATGGAGGTGTCTGAAGTGACCCGTGTGGTAAAGCTACCTGCCCCTCCTTTCTCAAACTCTCTCATCCGCAGGTAGAGAAGATGATTTGTAATCTTTTTGCGCATGTCGCGGACTGTTCTATCCGCTGCGATGGAGACCACGTACATTGTGGCTGCTGTCAAAACAGATGTACCCAGAATAGTTAACAGAAGCAGCATGAGAGGTTGCTGAAGCTTTCCGCTACTCACACCTGATATCAACTGTCCGACAAGTGCGGGTTGAAAAAGAGTAACAGTGGTAGATAGCAATGACAGGAGGATCCCTAGGGTGATCAGTCCAGCATTGTTTCGTAGAAGGTTAAAGGCTGTCATTGAGTCGAATTTCTCAGTTCAGGGTCTCGCCGGGGTCTGGGGTTAATGTGGTGCGTCAGCGATTCTATTTCGGACCGTGAAGCGGTAGTAAAAGACGGGATCGGACCCGGCCCCCGGAAAGTGGACACGTCGGGGGTTAGCTATGCTGCTTTGGTCAGTGTAGCTGAAGTCTCGGCTTCTAAGACATCAGGGGCTACAAGATTGCACCACGAGTGTCGACGGCGTGTGTTGCAGCGCATGCACCATCGAAAGACTTCCTGCCGGCAGGCGATCGGATTGTCAAAGACTCTCCTATCACGCAAGACTTCCCGCGTGAGCGTCGCGTTAAATGATTCTGCTAGGGCGTTAACCGCACTCGTTCCTACCGAGGGTGTCGGAATCTTTGTGTATGAGGTTTAATCTTCAATCACGAAGGAGAGTGCGCAACAATGACTGCCTAAGCCCCCGAAGAAACATAGTGACGCTGAGCGCGTCGCCGATATCAGCCGCCGGCTGATGGAGAACCCGAAAACCGCCAAGTTGAAGTGCCCCAGGTTTTGTTCCGTTTGAGTAGATAGGAAAATCTGGGGCACTTCACTTCTAGCATAGAGAATTAACTCTTAAGCTCCGCTAGCCCTAACTTGGACCTGACCCCCTTTTGGTGGACACCTGATATC
>NZ_KV788316.1:0-908 GCF_001807215.1 Corynebacterium sp. HMSC05D08
TAAAAGAAGCGGAACTAAACCCAGGACGCTTCACTCGGGTGACGGTCTTCATACGATCTCATGTTTAATCGTGTGAGAATTTCCCTCGCTGTAATGAAACTCTGCTTTCTCCCCCCTCTGGACATCTCAGCAATTAGCCGGATATTATCGCGGCAGGTCAAATCCTCTATTAGATGGTTCTCTTGATCTACCACGCCAATATTCTTGAGACGAAAGTCTCGGCGTTTTTGCTCAGGATACTTTGAGAAGTCCTTTCCTGAGAGTGAGATCGTTCCAGAGTCTGGTTGGTCGATTCCTATGATGCATCTAAGCAGGGTAGTCTTGCCACTTCCAGAAGGTCCAGTGATAGCAATTAATTCGCCCTGGCCCACGGAAAGGTTAACCTTATCTAGGATAGATTTCCCTGAAATGCTCCTGCTGATGTCGCTAACTTCTAGCATGTGTTCCGTGCTCCTAAAATAAATAGTGTGTCGCCGATATCGGCGACACACTATTCAGTCTTTCTTTTACACGCAGACGCAGCGCAGATCGAGGAATCCCTCGCAGTAACCGCCGGCAGAGTTGTAGTTGTCTCGACAGTAAGCCGCACAGCGGCCTTCCGAAGGGCAGCCACAGCATTCTGCCGGAGCGGTGGTGGCGTGCAGGTTTAGGTTCCGGGCGGACTCAGTAGACTCAGTGCGAAGTGCGAATCCAGGCATCATTTCTCCTTCTTATCTGGAGCATAGCTGATTTGCTATGCACTGTAGAGGTTAGAGGAACTTGTTCGATCACCAAGGAAAAGAAGGAAACAGGATACAAAAGTTACCACCCCTTCGAGGGGTTGAAGAAAAGCAAGAAAACGGGTTGGGCCGTCGAAGTAGCCGAGGATGCGCGTATTGAAGTGCCCCGGGTTTTGTTCCTAGGCATTT
>NZ_KV788317.1:0-1542 GCF_001807215.1 Corynebacterium sp. HMSC05D08
GGGTTAACATGGTGGCAAGCCGTGGGGCCTGATGTGTGGTTCAAGCGATGGGGTGACACAGTGGGGTAGCCATGCCGCTTAGTGGATTGTTGGTGTAAGCGTGTAGGTGATGGTGTAGGTAAATCCGCACTTGTTATGCTGAGACGTGATGCGTAGCCTTAATTGGTGAAGTTGGTGATCCCGTGCTGTCGAGAAAAGCCTCTAGCGATGTATATACTCGGCCCGTACCCCAAACCGACACAGGTAGTCAGGTTGAAAATACTAAGGCGTTCGGGTGAACTGTGGTTAAGGAACTCGGCAAAATGCCCCCGTAACTTCGGGAGAAGGGGGACCCTATGGCGTGAACACCCATTTGCGGTGGGAAGCGTTGTGGGGTCGCAGAGAATAGAGGGAAGCGACTGTTTATCAAAAACACAGGTCCATGCGAAGACGTTAAGTTGATGTATATGGACTGACGCCTGCCCGGTGCTGGAAGGTTAAGAGGACCGGTTAATCAAGCTTTGCTTGGTGAAGCTGAGAATTTAAGCCCCAGTAAACGGCGGTGGTAACTATAACCATCCTAAGGTAGCGAAATTCCTTGTCGGGTAAGTTCCGACCTGCACGAATGGCGTAACGACTTCCCTGCTGTCTCAACCACAGGCCCGGTGAAATTGCACTACGAGTAAAGATGCTCGTTACGCGCGGCAGGACGAAAAGACCCCGGGACCTTCACTATAGCTTGGTATTGGTGTTCGGTTCGGTTTGTGTAGGATAGGTGGGAGACTATGAGGCGTGTGCGCCAGCACGCGTGGAGTCGTTGTTGAAATACCACTCTGATCGGATTGGATACCTTAACCTTGGCCCATGATCTGGGTTGGGGACAGTGCCTGGTGGGTAGTTTAACTGGGGCGGTTGCCTCCCAAAATGTAACGGAGGCGCCCAAAGGTTCCCTCAGCCTGGTTGGCAATCAGGTGGTGAGTGTAAGTGCACAAGGGAGCTTGACTGTGAGAGTGACAGCTCGAACAGGGACGAAAGTCGGGACTAGTGATCCGGCACCTACTTGTGGATGTGGTGTCGCTCAACGGATAAAAGGTACCCCGGGGATAACAGGCTGATCTTCCCCAAGAGTCCATATCGACGGGATGGTTTGGCACCTCGATGTCGGCTCGTCGCATCCTGGGGCTGGAGTAGGTCCCAAGGGTTGGGCTGTTCGCCCATTAAAGCGGCACGCGAGCTGGGTTCAGAACGTCGTGAGACAGTTCGGTCTCTATCCGCCGCGCGCGTTGAAACTTGAAGAAGGCTGTCCCTAGTACGAGAGGACCGGGACGGACGTACCTCTAGTGTGCCAGTTGTTCCGCCAGGGGCATCGCTGGTTGGCTACGTACGGAAGGGATAACCGCTGAAAGCATCTAAGCGGGAAGCCTGTTTTAAGATGAGGTTTCATTTGAGGTCCCCTAAAGACTATGGGGTTGATAGGCCAGACATGGAAGCACCGCAAGGTGTGGAGTCTACTGGTACTAATAGACCAAAACAAACACACACGACACTACCGTGCACAAACAA
>NZ_KV788318.1:0-2442 GCF_001807215.1 Corynebacterium sp. HMSC05D08
AAATGCCTAGGAACAAAACCCGGGGCACTTCACTTCGCCAACGTTGATGGCAAACGCTTAGGCCGCTTTTCCGGGGCGGTATTAAGCACGCTAAATAGCTCATTGAGCTGCGGGCCGAGCGATTCTGGGGTGGTTTCATTGCGCACAAAGTCCGCAAACAAATGCGGGGTATCCCAGAGTCCTGCGTCGTCGCCGAAGAGAAGGAAGAGGATTCGGGTGAGGTAGATAGAGGTGCGCATGACGCGCTCGTCTTCTTCCTCCGGCGTGGTGGGAGCGTCATCGCCTACTGCCTCGTCCACGTCGTCGCCGTTCATGGCGCGGAAGAGCTCCACCATTAACCGAGAGGCTTCCAGGGAAGCCTTTTCTTCCTCCCGGTAGGCGGAGGTTTCATAGTCGGCGAGAAAAGCGAGTTGTTCGATGTGCTCGTCAATCTCAGCTAAAGGGAATGTAATGTCCCAGTCGGCGCTATCGCCGACATAGGTGCGGTTAAGACGGGTAACCCGCAGGGTCTCGAAGTTGGAGCAGACAACATAGGCCGGCATGTGCGAGTTCGCGATAGTACCGCCCAGCAAATAATCCAAAGCTTGGGCATAAGCATCATCGAGCGGGACGCCGAGGGACTTAGCCTCGCCTATGACTTTGCCCGGCATAAACATGTCGATCTTGCCGGTGCGCCCCGTCGAAGCGCGTTTAGCGCTGCGTTGGTACAAGTACAGGTCGCGGGCGTTGACACCGAAGCAGTCGAGCAGGTCACCCCAGAACTGTTGGTCGTGACTCGACTCGGTTGCGGGTCGGTTTTCCGCCTCCCATTGCTTAATGCGGTCAAGCCACCGGAGTTTGAATTCGGTGAGATTGTGGCGAATGGTAGCGCGGTCAAAAACAGTCGTAGGGGCCATAACCATCAAGCATATAAGCCCACACGCTACCCACCCTGTCGCGCGGGCGCGTTAAGCCACTTTCCTGCCCGGGAAGGTTGTATATCGCCTACGGAATGCACACCCTCACCGATAAACTGGGCACCAGTCGAAAGGAGAAGGAATGTATACGACGATCACCCTCGCTGCGCTCGCAGTTGTTTTAGTCTTAATCATCCAGACTATCCGCCGCGAACAGTCACAAGACCGTATGTATTACGCCGCACTTGGAGGCAGCATAAGCGCAGCAATGATCCTTGTCCCCTCTTTCCTTTTCACCCAGGCTGGTCTCTCGCGGGAACTGGCTGCACTGCTTATCTCCTTCGGCCTATTAGCCTTGTGGACTACCATTTTCGGACTTCGCCTAAACGCAAGAACCAGCAGGTAAACCTATATATTCCACAACATATGCTTTAGCATACGGCGGAACATACGCTATAACATATGCCTAAACATATGTCCCGCCATATGGCAAGACATATGACAGGGCTGACGGGCACGCTGATTTACCGTTATGGCTGTGCCGCTTTAGACGTTTTTCAACGCCCGATATACCGTAGGACGGGTCACCCCGAATTCCCGCGCCAAGGCTGCTTTCGACTCCCCTGCCAGTGTGCGCCGTTTAATCTCCGCTACCTGCTGCGGGCTAAGAGCAGGCTTGCGGCCTTTGTATTTGCCAGCCTTTTTGGCCAACGCAATCCCCTCCGCCTGACGCTCGCGGATAATGGCCCGCTCAAACTCCGCAAACGAACCCAAAATACCCAGCATTAAATCTGCGCGTGGATCTGTGGTGTCTTTCGCAAACGCGAGATTCTCATGCAGAAAAGTAACAGTCACACCCTTGCCGGTAAGCTCATCAACAATACCGCGAAGATCCGTAAGCGAACGGGCGAGACGGTCAATCGACGACACGACAAGCTCGTCACCGTCGCGCACATACGCCATACACTCGACAAGCCCAGGGCGCGCAGCCTTGGTACGGCCGGAAACCTTATCCTCAAAGAAACGGTCAATCCTGCCAGACATATTGAGCAGTTCTTTCTGACGCTGATTATTCTGCTCCACCGACGAGACACGGATATAGCCCACCCGCTGCCCATGCGAACCAGAGTCACTGCCCATTAGTCTTCGCCCCGCGAAGGTTTAAAGGAAACAGTCTCTTGTTCTATGACCGCATCACGATACGACTCGATTGCATCCGAGAGGGCGTAAAGCTGAACGCCGTCGAGACCGTCAGCGTCAGCAAGCAAGGCTTGCACAATCCTGCCCAACGCCTGCTGCCCCGACGACAGCCCACCATGCAGATCTTTCACCCGCGCCAACGCGGGCACAGAGTCAATATGACTTTCAATATGGAAACCATCCGACGATAACACCACACTCACCACTTTCTGTAAACATAAGGCCTAGACCCTCCTAGACACGTGTAAAACAATGCTAGTAACGGCCCTATTTTACAGGAAACATTCTGTCGCACACCGGCGTAACAATAGGGTGTACCCAAATGAGCGCCACGCTCGTAGTCACT
>NZ_KV788319.1:0-106167 GCF_001807215.1 Corynebacterium sp. HMSC05D08
AGCTCTGTTGATGCTGCGTTCAGCGAGAGGTCCTTATTGTTTTCATAGAGGGCCACAGCATCGCGTTTGAACTGTTCGGAGTACCTGGACATAATGGTAGATTACCTTTCTTCCCAACCCAACCGGGCTGGATATCAGGTGTCCACCAAAAAGGGGTCAGGTCCCTACGTGTAAAAATCCGTGACAACGGACGCGTCGTCAACAAGGCGGTCTACATGGCTGTCGGTGTGGACATGGAAGGCATCAAGCACATCTTGGGCTTGTGGGTAGCTACCAATGAAGGTGCAGCATTCTGGTCGCAGGTATGCGCAGAAATCGCCAACCGCGGTGTCAACGATGTTTTTATTGTCTGTTGTGACGGACTGAAAGGTTTTCCCGAAGCAATCCAGGCAACCTAGCCGGACTCCATGGTCCAAACCTGAGTGGTGCATCTGATTCGTGCCGCTAACAGGTGGGTAGCCTCCGGCGACCGGAAAGAGATCTCGAAGCAACTACGAGGCATCTATACCGCTGTCAACGAGAATGAAGCTCGACGTGCACTCGATGAGTTTGAGACCAGCGAGCTTGGCCAGAAGTATCCGTAATCAGTGAAAGTCTGGCGCGACGCGTAGGACAGGTTCATTCCGTTCCTGCAGTTCCCGCCAGCGGCAAGGAAGGTTATCTACACCACCAATTCCATCGAATCGATGAACAGTCAGCTGCGAAAAACAACACGAAACCGAGTTCAGTTCCCGTCGGATTCAGCGGCAGTGAAGACGCTGTGGTTGATGATCTGTAACATCGAGAACCGTCGTCCTGCCCGCCGCGCTAAAGAAGGAGCCAAAGCTTCTGCTTCAGCCAAGCAACCTATCGAAGGCAGCAAGACCAGCAACTGGAAGCAGGCAATCAATCAGCTATCCGTGGCCTACCCCAACAGGTTCGCCGCATACTTGTAAATCAACCCCCGTACTCAAACGGACAGACACCCTCGCCGGTGGCAGGATATAAATAGTCGCATCGATTATATCACACAGCGTGACAAAACTCAGTCGTCATTCTCCCCATCGTGTCGCACTGGATTCACCTGCAGACCTTCTTTGCCCGTGCGATACGCCATGTATGCACTTGCAGCAGTAACAATTAGCGCCACTACGCTGGGGACCGGTTTGTCGAACCAAGCCATAATAAGCGTGCCAAGAAGAGCGATGATGGCAACCGCTGAAAACAACCCTTGCTGACGTCGTTCAATTAATCCTCGATTGTCAATCGAACGAGCAGTTGCTTTTTGAATTTCTGCATCAGCCGAAGCAGTTTGATGGTAGGCATCAATTGATTTCTCGGCCATCTGGACAATACGATCCGCAGCACCGGGAAGAACATCGTCATACCCAGCGAAATCGTTTACTCATGGTAGCGGCCCTGTGTGAGTCGCTATCATCGTTTGGAACTCAGCCGAAGTGATTTGGCGTTCTTCGTCTGGAGTTATTACCTCGAGATCGGGATCTGTTGCATTGCACTCGTCAATGCTCGACCGGTGTCTTTCCAGCCCTCCACGACCAGGGTCTCGGGCCTCGGAGTTCTCACTCCGTAAATCTTTTCCCCGCTGTTCGTCGTCGCTAGTAGCTTCCGACTCCGCGTCTGGAAGTTCATCTTCCGGCGTGCCATCTGACATCACTACTCCTTTCGCTAGACGGTCACGGTTCTATGGGCTTTTGATTGTAGCCGTTTCTGATGCGCAAGACATCGTGAACCTCGTTTACTTCATATAAGTTAACCCCATCCGCTTGTTTTCGCGTCGCTAACGCTCCTCTTTCCACCCACTTTCTGAAGCGCTCAGGTTTGATGTGAAACCCCTGCTGGTTTAATCGGTAGCAGATAATGTTCTATCAAATACCTCTAAGCCTTGAGCCGCTGGGCATCCGTGTATCGCACATTAATCATACGGGAAATCCTCCAAGATTTCGTCCGCATCCCCTTCAGGACGTGGCCCACGTGATGGGGCATTCTCCCAATGTTTTGTTGTCTACGTATGCGCATGTGCTTTCAGGTTCGCAGGACCGTATCACGGCGGCGATTAGCGCCCATGTGGGCAAAGACCTATCGCCAGGCCGTCCGGCTTTGCGGGCGGTCGGCGAGTAGCAGAACAGCAGTAGCGCCCCCGGCTCTTGAATCTAATCAAATCGCCGGGGCGCTTTCGTATCTATTGCGGGATTTTTGCGGGATCCCCGCCTATTGAAAAAGGGTGTCTAACGCTTTCACCTGCGAATTCTTAGGCGGTAGCGTCCAAAGGGTTTTTGACCCAGCTCATGAGGTCACGCAGCTTGGCACCGGTGTCCTCGATTGGGTGTGCGTTAACCTTAGCGCGCATATCCTCGAGTTCCTTGTTGCCGCCCTCAACGTTGGCAACCAGGCGCTTGACGAAGGTGCCATCCTGAATGTCGGTAAGAACGTCCTTCATGCGAGCCTTAACGGAATCGTCAATGATGCGCGGTCCAGCAACGTAGCCACCGAACTCAGCGGTATCAGAGATGGAGTAGTTCATGTTGGCCAGGCCGCCCTCCCAGATGAGGTCGACGATGAGCTTCATCTCATGAAGAACCTCAAAGTAGGCCATCTCCGGCTCATAGCCAGCCTCGGTCAGGGTCTCAAATCCCGCCATCATCAGGTACTCGAGGCCACCGCAGAGCACAGCCTGCTCACCGAAGAGGTCGGTCTCGGTCTCGTCCTTGAAGGTGGTCGAAATAACACCCGCACGAGCGCCACCGATTGCCGCAGCGTAGGACAGGGAAAGGTCGTGACCCTCCCCCTTCGGATCCTGCTCGGTAGCGATAAGACAAGGAACACCCTTACCGTCAACAAACTGACGGCGAACCAGGTGGCCTGGGCCCTTCGGGGCAACCATGCCGATGGTGATGTTCTCTGCCGGTTTGATGAGCCCGAAGTGGATGTTCAGGCCGTGGCCGAAGAACAGCGCGTTGCCGCCCTCCAGGTTCGGCTCAATGTCCTCGGAGAAGATCTGTGCCTGGGAGGTATCCGGCGCCAGCAACATGATGACGTCTGCCCACTTAGCCGCCTCAGCGTTGGTGAGAACCTTAAAGCCGGCCTCCTCAGCCTTTGGGCGGGATTTGGAGCCCTCACGCAGACCAATCGCAACCTCAACACCAGAATCACGCAGGTTCTGTGCGTGTGCGTGGCCTTGGGAGCCATAACCAATGATGGCGACCTTGCGACCCTGAATGATGGAGAGGTCTGCGTCAGCGTCGTAGAAAGTCTCGATTGCCATGTCAGTATTCCTTACATAGATATTGCTGTGCGGTGAACTACCTATAGTTGTACCACACAACGGGATGGTTTGTTCACGATGTGAGATACTTATTTCGAAGGAGCCATCGTCTTTGGTCCGCGTCCCAGCGCCACGTGACCCGATTGGACAAGTTCACGGATACCAAAAGGCTCCAAGACATCAAGCAACGCCCGCAGTTTGCCGGGTGTACCAGTGGCTTCAATAACCACGGACTCTTGCGCGACGTCGACAATGCGCGCGCGGAAGATGTTGACCGCATCAACCACCTGCGGACGATTGGTGTTGTCTGCAGAGACCTTCACCAGCATAATGGCGCGAGCGATGGTGGATTCCTTTTTCAGTTCCACAACTTTGAGAACCGGAATGATCTTGTTGAGCTGCTTGGTAACTTGCTCAATGACGACGTCGGAAGCATCGACCACGATAGTAAGACGGTTGATGCCTTCCGTTTCCGTACGCGCAGAAACTAGCGAGATCAGGTTGTAGCCACGGCGGGTAAACATACCCGCAACGCGAGAGATGATGCCCTCGATGTCTTGCACCAAGACGGACAGGGTGTGGCGGGTGATTTCATTCGTTGCCATTATTCTTAGGCCTCCTCGACCATCTCGTGGATTTCTGCGGGATCCTCAGCAGCGGACTCGTTCTCATCAAATAGTGGTCGCAGTCCCAATGCATACTGGATCTCCTCATTGGAAGCGCCACCACCAATCATCGGCCATACCTGAGCATCCTGCCCCACGATGAAGTCGATGACCACTGGACGGTCGTTGATTTCGCGCGCCCGCTTGATGGCCGGCTCGACTTCCTCTTCCTTGGTGACGCGAATCGACTCGCAGCCCAGCGCCTCCGCGAGCTTGACAAAGTCCGGGAGATACTCATCGTGCTCACGCAGCTTGGTGTTGGAGTAGTTCTGGTCGTAGAAAAGTGTCTGCCACTGACGCACCATGCCCAAATTGCCGTTATTAATAACAGCCACCTTGAATGGAAAGCCTTCCACCGCCGCGGTGGTCAGCTCCTGGTTGGTCATCTGGAAGCAGCCATCGCCGTCGATAGCCCACACTTCCCTATCCGGGCAAGCAGCCTTAGCACCCAGCGCAGCGGGGACCGCGTAGCCCATCGTGCCCGCACCACCGGAGTTAATCCAGGTCCGCGGCTTTTCAAAGTCAATAAACTGAGCAGACCACATCTGATGCTGGCCCACACCGGCACAATAGATTGCCTCAGCGCCGACGATGGAGCTGAGCTTTTCCAATACGAACTGCGGATTGAGCAAACCGTCCGGCGTGGGCTCATAGCCCCGCGGGAAACGCTTCTTTAGATCCTCCAGGTAGGCCATCCACTCCCCGATCGCCGGTGGGTTGAGCTTCGCATCATTCTGGAAAGCCTTGGTCAACTGCAGCAGCACCTCGCGGGCATCACCGACGATTGGAACGGCCACCTCCCGGATCTTGCCAATTTCGGCCGGGTCCACGTCCGCGTGGATAACCTGTGCGTTCGGCGCGAAGGTTTCGGTATCGCCCGTAACACGGTCGTCGAAACGCGCACCAATAGCGATAAGCAGATCCGCGCGCTGCATCGCAGCCACCGCCGGAACCGTACCGTGCATGCCCGGCATACCCATGTGCTGCGGGTGCGAATCGGGGAAGGAACCCAGCGCCATCAAGGTGGTGACAACCGGGATCCCAGAAAGCTCGGCAAACTCCAGCAGCTCGCGAGAGGCATTCGCTTTGATGACGCCGCCGCCGATGTAGAGAACAGGCGCCTCAGCCTCAGCAATCAACTTTGCAGCCTGCGTGATCTGACGCGGATGCGGCGTAGTGGTGGGCTTATAACCCGGCAGCTCAATCTGCGGCGGATACACGTACTCGAGCGTGGCGTTCTGCACGTCCTTCGGGATATCAACTAGCACCGGTCCAGGACGTCCAGTCGAAGCCAGGTGGAAGGCTGCAGCGATAGCGGTGGGAATCTGCTGCGGATCAGTAACGATAAAATTGTGCTTGGTAATCGGCATCGTCACGCCGCGGATGTCTGCTTCCTGGAACGCGTCCGTCCCCAGCAGGCTGGTGCCCACTTGGCCGGTGATGGCCACAACAGGAACGGAGTCCAGGTTGGCGTCGGCAAGCGGCGTAACCAAGTTGGTTGCACCCGGACCGGAGGTCGCGATCATCACTCCCACCTTGCCGGAGGCTTGGGCATAACCTTCTGCGGCGTGACCCGCACCCTGCTCGTGGCGGGTGAGCACGTGGCGCAGCTTGGTGGAATGGTGCAATGCATCATAGAGCGGCAGCACTGCGCCGCCCGGAATGCCGAATACTAGGTCAGTGCCTAGGTCTTCTAGGGTGCGGACGATCGCTTGCGCGCCGGTGATAATCTCGGCCCCTTGCTTCTTAACAGAGGCCACCGATGCCGGGGTGGGCGGATGTGTAGCTGCCACGGGGAATGAGCTCCTTGTTGATGAATTGCTGTATCTGCTTTGGGTGACAACCCGGGGATGGTGGGATGTCCGTTTGCTAATGAAACACCCCGGGTGCGGTGCCACTTTTGCTGAACTGACCAGAAAATGCCAACGCCCCCGTCTCAACTTCCGCTAAGAAGTTGGCGAGGGCGCTTGCTTTTCGACGTCGCTGAAGTTTGATTCGGCAACCCGTTACGGCAAACGCCGCGCCGGTACTACTAGCTGAAGTCGAATAATGATCATGGGAATTACTATACACATATAGATATCGGTCCACTGGAAATACCCCCACTTTTGGGAGCGACGTTCCATTTTGCGAGATAGCACAGGTGGGGCGGTTAGCACGGAGGGGGCAAAGTCAATTAGCATAAGCACCTATGACGTCATCTCACCCACAGAACGCCGACTCCGCTCCCGCCTCGGAGGCCCGGGCCACCCACGCCCAGGCAGAGGAATTCAAGCCCGCTCGAGACCACATTTTGGGCATCATTCTTTTATCCGCCATCGCACTGCTCAGCATCGGTTGGGCTCCCAAGTATCTGGCTTGGCTGCTCATCGTTCCAGTGTTGTGCATCTGGTGGGTATTGAAGTCCCGCACTCGTGTCTCCGAAAAGGGCATTGCAATCAGCTACGCTTTCAAGGGTTCCCAAAACATCTCTTGGGACAACTTCGCAGGCATTGGTTTCCAGCGTGCCAAAGCATTCGCCCGCACGAAGTCCGGAAAGCAGTTCACGCTTCCGGGCGTCACCTTCAATTCGTTGCCAAGGCTTTCCGATGCCTCCCGCGGCCGCATCCCCGATGCGCTAACCGCCGGGCGTGACGCCGCCGACGAGAAAGTGGTGATCGTGCACCGCGATGGTCAGCAGGTTCTCATGTCCAAGGAAGAATACAGCCAATACCTCGAAAAACACCCCGAGCGAGCCCCCAAAGCTGAGCATTAACGACCTTCTCAGCCCACCAGTAAGCGTCTAGTAGCACGCCATAGAGATAAAGGATTATCACCCCATGTTTCCGCTGCGCTCGAAAGTAACCACCGTTGGCCGCCAGGCATCTGGTGCGCGTGCCCTATGGCGCGCAACCGGCACCCAGGAGCACGAATTCGGCAAGCCAATCGTGGCGATTGCTAACTCCTACACCCAGTTTGTGCCAGGCCACGTTCACCTCAAAAATGTGGGCGACATCGTGGCCGATGCGGTCCGCGCAGCCGGTGGCGTCCCAAAGGAGTTCAACACCATCGCTGTCGACGACGGAATCGCCATGGGCCACCAGGGCATGCTGTACTCCCTGCCTTCACGTGAAATCATCTCTGATTCCATCGAGTACATGGTCAATGCCCACACCGCGGACGCACTGGTGTGTATCTCCAACTGTGACAAGATAACCCCGGGCATGCTCAACGCAGCACTGCGCCTGAACATCCCCACCATCTTCGTCTCCGGCGGCCCCATGGAGGCAGGCAAGGTCGTCGTAGTCGACGGCGTCGCCAAGGCCCCGACCGACCTCATCACCGCTATCACGGCGTCGGCAAGCGACGACGTCTCTGACGAGGATCTGCTCACCGTCGAGCAGTCTGCCTGCCCTACCTGCGGTTCATGCTCCGGCATGTTCACCGCCAACTCCATGAACTGCCTGACCGAGGCACTCGGCTTGGCACTGCCGGGCAACGGCACCACCCTGGCCACGCACACAGCCCGCAAGGCGCTGTTTGAAGAGGCCGGCTCCACCATCGTGGACATGTGCCGCCGCTACTACGGCGAGGAGGACGAATCCGTCCTCCCGCGCAGCATCGCCACTAAGGAAGCCTTCACCAACGCCATGGCACTCGACATGGCGATGGGCGGTTCCACCAACACCATCCTCCACACCTTGGCCGCTGCGCAGGAGGGCGAGGTGGACTTCACTTTGGAGGACATCAACGAGATCTCCTACCGCGTACCGTGCCTGTCCAAGGTCGCGCCTAACGGCACCTACCACATCGAGGACGTCCACCGTGCCGGCGGCATCCCCGCCATCCTTGGCGAGCTACGTCGCGCCGGCCACCTCAACCTGAAGGTGCACACCGCGCTCTACGACAACGCTGAACAGTGGTTGGACGACTGGGACATCCGTAACGACAAGGCTCTAGACAAGGCCCGCGAGCTCTTCTACGCCGCACCGGGTGGTGTGCGCACCACCGAGCCTTTCTCCCAGTCCAACCGCTGGGAGTCGCTGGATACCGACCAAGCCAATGGCTGCATCCACGATGTAGAACACGCTTTCTCCTCCGACGGCGGCCTCGTGGTCTTGCGCGGCAACCTCGCACCGAACGGCGCCATCGTCAAGGCTGCTGGTGTCGAGGAAGAGCTGTGGAAGTTCTCCGGCCCGGCCCGCGTGGTCGAGTCCCAGGAAGAGGCCGTCTCCATCATCTTGAAGCGCGAGGTGCAGGCGGGCGATGTCATCGTCATCCGTTACGAGGGCCCGGCCGGCGGCCCAGGCATGCAGGAGATGCTCCACCCGACGTCCTTCCTCAAAGGCTCGGGCCTGGGCAAGGCCTGCGCGCTCATCACGGACGGCCGCTTCTCCGGCGGCACTTCCGGCCTATCCATCGGCCACATCTCCCCTGAGGCAGCCCACGGCGGCCTCATCGGTTTGGTTGAAAACGGCGACACCATCTCCATTGACATCCACGAGCGCAAGCTCTCCTTGGACGTTGATGAGACGGAGCTGAAGCGACGTCGCCAAGCGCAAGAGCAGCGCGAAAAGCCATGGACCCCGGTTGAGCGCAACCGCCCTGTCTCCAAGGCTCTGCGCGCTTATGCCAACATGGCAACCTCCGCTGACCGCGGTGCCGTCCGCGTGGTGGATGGCCACGTGAACTAAGCGTTCCCGCTGCTTATTCCAACTAACTTCGCCCATGCGCCACGTCCTACGCAGCGCATGGGCGAAAGTGTCCTATTGTTGAATCCGATGAAACCCGCGAATACAACTTTGAAATGGGCACTAACGCTGTTCGGCCTCATTGCCGGAACTGTGGGAATGATCCTGCATGTGCGCATGACAGACTTCCCCATCGACATGGTCATCTACCGGGAAGGCGTGAAGGCTTATCTCGAGGGCCGCTCCATGTATTCGGAGCCCATGATGGCCGGCGACATTGCGCTGCCCTTCATCTACCCGCCATTCGGTGCGCTCGCGATGGTGCCACTCACGGCGCCTGACTGGATTACCCACGACATGGCCGGCAACATCATGAACGTGTTGTCGGACGTACTTGTGCTCGCCTGCCTGTATTTCATTTTCCGCGCGTTGCTCAAGGACCGCACATGGCTCTTGCCGGTGGTTTCCCTGGTTTGGGCTCTGACGATGGCCTTCGAACCAATTCGCCTCAACAACGGCTTTGCGCAGGTCAACATCGTCATCATGGCCCTGGTCATCTTCGATCTCGTTCCGCGCAAGCGCTGGCTACCGCAGGGCATCCTCATCGGTCTCGCTGCAGCCATCAAGATCACTCCCCTGGCAATGCTGCTCTACTTCTTGCTGCGCAAGGAGCTTAAGCCGATCCTGATTGCTATCGGCACTGCAGCCGCGGCCACGCTGGCAGCCGCAGCGGTTCGCTGGCAGGCATTCGTAGAGTTCTTTACCTCAAAGCTGCTCGACATGGGCTCGGGCGCCGACTTCGGCGTGGCCACCGATTACCAGTCCAACAGCTCACTCAAGGCGGTCGTGCAGCGCCTGTTCCCCTCCACGGAGTCGATGGAGGCCAACGGAACCCTCATCAACATCATCTGGCTGGTGCTGGCGCTTGCGGTGGTCGCCGTAGGCTCGCTGCTCATCTTGGCATTGCTCAAACGCAACATGCTTATCGACGCCCAGCTGGTCACCGCACTAGTCATGCTGCTGATTTCCCCAGTCTCTTGGTCTCACCACTGGGTCTGGCTCGCACTCGTTATCCCGGTCTTCACCTACCGTGCATGGACATGGCGCAACAACACGTGGGTCGCAGGCTCCTTCCTAGCGGTTATGGCAGCGTGGGGCGCGATGGTCATTACGGTGCCACCAAAGTGGTGGTTCGGTGACTCCATTGACGTGCACGGCCAGCCCTTCTATCAGAAGTTCCTCGTGGACGACTTTGTGTGGTTGACCTTCATCGTAGTAGCACTTTTTGCCTACTGCCTGCGTTATGTAACACCGTCGCCTGCGATTTCCCGCAGCGCCGCTAAGTGAGAATTAAACACGTTTTTCCTTCTGCGGTCAGCATGACCCAGACGGTGTCTTTGGCGCGCGTTGAGCCGTACTCGCGGAAGCGGGTAACAAAGCCTGCCTCCTCCAAGACCTTCAGCTGCTTCGACAGCATCGCATCTGTGAGTCCCGTTTCATCGCGCAGCGCACCGAAACGCATCTCCTTCCGCTGCTGGCCCTCGACTGCCCCGAAAGCCCTGAGCGCCGCACAGATCTTGAATCGGTTAAGTGGCTGGATGATGGGGTTTAGAGCAGATAGTGACTCACGCATTGCGGCTCGCCCTCTTGTTTAGATCCAGCGCATCGCTTTGCAGCGCCCAAAACATCGCGCAGCCCCAGATGAAAGCTGCGGCGATCCCAAGCCATATCTTTTCATCAAAAGCCCACATAAGCAGAGCAGGCGCAAACAGCACTGCCATCCCGGCATAGTATTTCTTGTCCGGCTTAGGTTCCTTGCGTGGGTCTTGGCGATAAGACATGCGGGTCTTGGAGCGTTTCTTCCAAGCAAAAATGCACGCGGCAACAGCCACGACCATGACCACCGCAAATACAGGCCATCCCCATTGCTCTGGCGCTACCCCCACCGCCAGCAAGCATAGGGGAAAGACAAAAGAAAATCCGCCCACCGTTATTCTGGCAGGCGGATTCAGAGCGATTAAGCGATTGGATTAACTCCCGCACCGAACCACCACAGTGCGACAAGCACGGCGATACCGATGATGACGAAGATCCAAGAGGTGGCCAGCGGACGGCGGGTCCACGAGCGCTTGACATCGAAAGAAATAAAGCCAGGGCCGGTAAACTGAAGCGCGATAGCGATGACAAAAAGCACCAAAGACAGCCACACAGACTCTGGCCAAGTAAAGACATCGAGTCCCGCGCCCGAAGCTGCCAGCTCGTGGAGAGCCATAAAGCCGGTGACGACAAGGCCGACCATCGCAGCCAACGGCGTGACTAGGCCCAGCAGGAGGAATGCACCCGCGATCAGCTGCATAGCCGGCACAGCAATGGCCAACGGCGACGCAAATGCATAGTTGGCAAACTCAGACTCGAGGCCGGATAGCCCCTCGCCGCCACCCAGCTTAAAGAAGGTCGTTGCGCCAGCCAGAAGCAGATAAGCACTCAATGCAATACGCACAAAGAGAAGACCGAAGTCAATCGTGCCGCGGCGGCCGTACTCGCGGTATCCATCACGCTCGGCCTGTTCCGCTTTGAGGCGATCCGACTTTTCTTCCTCTGTCTCTGCCTCTAGGTCAACATCCGAGACGCTGGCCGGCATAACGGTGGTCGCTGCCGCTGGCGCCGCAGCGGCAACAGCCGTGGGAGCAAAGTCAGCATCGTCATAAGAGGAATCTTCTGCCCGATCCTCGGCAACAGCGGGCTCCTCATCGCGCGGGGCAACGAACTGTTTTGTTTCCGCAGCCGGTTCAGCATCTTCAGCTATAGGCTCACCTGCAGGGGCGGCGACTGGAGCGGCCTGCGAATGCTTGCGAGAAGAGTCAAAGGACAGCCCCTCGCCTTCCTTGTGCCCGTTCTCCGGAGCCTGAACAGCCTGAGATGCCACTGTAGAGTCAGCCTCTGAGGCAGACGCGAAGACCTCGGTGGGCTCGGGCTCAACAGATGCAGTCTCAGCAGGTTCCGAGTCATGGACTTTAGGTTCTTTGGGCTTGATTTCCTGCGGCTCCGCTCGGCCCGGACGTTGGAATAGCCGGGACCGCGTTGGTGCAGCCGCGGGAGTGACCTCGGTAGCGGCGTCGGCATTGTCCGCAGCCGCATCTGCGGCGGCCTTGTCGCGGCTATAGGTCGGGAGATCGAGATCCTCGTCGAAGCTCGTCGCTTTATCGGGTACATTCTTATCGCTCATACCTCCAACTTAGGGCAGCATACAGCACTAATGGTGCACATCACACGGCGCGGCGCGGCCGCAAAATCCTTTAAGCCCCCGAAATAGGCGCGGCCGGAACCATATTGCCATCGCAACTTTGAGTATGTATCATCAAAAATATATTTTGTTGACACGTTAACAAAATCGGTGGTTTACCTACCTGCCCGCATTTTTCAATGCTCTAAGAATCAAAACATCAACCCAAAGGAATGAACTGTGACAGCCACAAACGATAAGGACTGGGCGGGCGACGCAAAGAATGCCTCGCCCGACGGCGAGTTCATCCGCGACACCAACTACATCGAGGACCGCATCTCTTCCCAGGTTTCCGAGGTAACCGCACAAGAAGACGGCACCTTCCTTTGGCCAATGGAAGCAGATCGCTACCGCCTCATTGCCGCCCGCGCTTGCCCATGGGCGCACCGTGCTGTCATCACCCGCCGCCTCATGGGTTTGGAAAACTCAATTTCACTCGGCCTCGCCGGCCCAACCCACGACATTCGTTCCTGGACTTTCGACCTCGATGAGGGCGGGGTGGATCCAGTACTGGGCATTCCTCGTCTCCAGGATGCCTATTTCAACCGCTTCCCCGAGTACCCACGCGGCATCACTGTTCCAGCAATCGTGGAGGAATCTTCCAAGCGCGTTGTCACTAACGACTACCCTTCCATCGTCCGTGACTTCATCAAGGAATGGTCCCAGTTCCAGACCCCAGGTGCGCCAAACCTCTACCCCGAGGAGCACGCGTCTGAAATGGAAGAAATAAACGACTACATCTTCCGCAACATTAACAACGGCGTATACCGCTGTGGCTTTGCCGGCTCCCAAGAGGCTTACGAGGCTGCCTACGTCCAATTGTGGGAGGCACTTGATTGGGTCGAGGAACGCCTAGACAAACAGCGCTATATGGTCGGAAATCACATCACGGAAACTGACATCCGCCTCTTCGTTACCCTCATACGCTTTGATCCGGTCTACTATTCCCACTTCAAATGCTCACGGACCAAGATGGCTGAGATGCCAAATATCCGTGGCTATCTACAGGAGCTTTTCCAGATCCCAGGTTTCGGAGACACCACCGATTTCACCGAAATCAAGGAACACTACTTCATCGTCCACACCGAGATTAACCCGACGAAGATCGTTCCTGTCGGCCCGAACATGGAATGGCTCATGGAAGACCACGACCGTGACCGTTTCGGCAGTCAGCCTTTCGCCGCAGGCACCGTCCTTCCTGGCCCAGTGCCTAAAGGTGAAGAGGTCAAGAACCCGGAGAGCTTCCAGCAGGCACTGTTTGCAACCTACTAAAAGGCGAGTCTCCTTACTGCCCGCGGAGGACGCTCGACGCAGCCACCACGGATTGCGTTAACTCCTCCAAAACCTCCGACTCCAAGCGCCACCGCTGCCAATAGAGCTCAACGTCCATTGGCTTATCGTCGAGAAGCACCAGTTCCCCGTTGTCCAACAGCGGCCGCGCTTGGAGTTCGGCGATCAAGCCCCAGCCCAGCCCGTAGCGCACCGCGTCCAAGTAGCCCTCCGACGAGGGCACCTGGGAAACCCGGGCACGAATGACGTGCGAATCGATGAAGCGCTCGCGCATGGCGTCGTCCAGAATCTGATCATTGGGACCATAGCCCACCAGCGGCAGCGTCTCCCAACTATCAAAGCCTTCCGCCAGCCAGGGCGCCGCCACCGCGAAATAGCGCATGGTGCCGAGGTACGTCGACTCACAACCTGAAACGGGAGTGTGCTCGCGCGTAATCGCACCAAGCACGTCTCCCCTACGCAGCATCGCCAACGTACGAGCTTCGTCCTCAATACGGATACGCAGGGCCACCTCGCCGCGCGTCGCGACATCACGCACCACCTCCTTGAACCAGGTGGCCAGGGAGTCCGAGTTCACTGCAACCGTCAAGGGCACACGGGAAAGCCTCGTCTGCAAGCGTGCATCGGTCTCCGCCTGCACCAGCGCCATGCGCCGGGCAGATTGCACAAGAATCTCTCCTGCCTCCGTGGCAGTGACCGGAGTGGCGCGATGCAAGAGCACGCGACCGGTGTTGTGCTCGAGCGCCTTGATACGCTGGCTCACCGCCGAAGGAGTGATTCCTAACACAGCGGCGGCATCCTCAAAACTGCCTTCCTCAACAATGGCCAGCAAAGTTTCCAAATGGACTGGGTTCATGAAGCTATTCTAAACTAGGTTTAGTTTCTTTAACTGGACTTCAGCTTGCAGCGTGGGCACACTAAAAGCATGTCAGTTTTGCTCGCAGGCTTCCTCCTTGGCCTCTCCCTCATCGTCGCTATCGGCCCCCAAAATGCCTACATCATCAAGATGGGCGTCAAACGCGACCACATCGGTGCCATAATCCTTGCCTGCTTGCTTAGCGACGTCATCCTCATCAACGCCGGCGTAGGCGGCATGGGCGTGCTCGTGGAGAAGTTCCCCACCGGCCTGATCATCATGAAGTACCTCGGCGCGGCTTACCTGATTTACTTTGGCTTTACCTGTTTCCGGGATGCATTCAAAAAGGAACAGGAAGCACTCGTCGTTTCAAGCACGCCCCCGTCTGCCCCTAATGAAACAGAGCTTGGCGGCGCCACCACCGTCATGACCAAGCAGCGCACCAAGTCGCGCACCTGGGTCAAGCCAGTCATGGGCGCCATGGCTCTAACCTGGCTCAACCCACTCGCCTACGTCGACGTCCTGGTGATGCTCGGCGGTATCGCCCAGCATTACGGCGATCAACGCTGGGTCTTCGCTGCAGGCGCAATCATGGCGAGCGCAGTCTGGTTCCCCACCGTGGGTTATGGCGCCTTCAAACTGTCCCACGTCCTGGCAAAGCCCACTACCTGGCGCTACGTCAACTTCGCCATCGGCTGCGTCATGATGCTGCTGACAGCCAAGCTCCTGCTCCACTAATCGCGCCTTCACCAGTCGTGCCTTCACTAGTCGCACTCAGCGGCGCCAAAGCCGCCCGGTTACAAAGTCGAGTGCTCAAAACCACACCAGAGCGCCGGGCGCTACTCTATTGTGACCTGTAAAACATTTCGATTTACAGGAAGGCGCACCCATGAGCACCCCCGCATCCTCATCACCTCCCGCTAGTGGGCATAAAGACGTACCGAAGTGGAAAGTAATCGGACCTGGCCTCGTCGCCGCCGCAACCGGTGTTGGTTCTGGTGACTTGGTCGCCACACTCATCGCCGGTCAGAAGTACGGCTTCGCGCTTCTCTGGGCCTGCATCGCGGGCACCATCATGAAGATCGTCTTGGTCGAGGGCGTCGGACGCTACACCCTGGCCACCGGCAACACCATGTTCCATGGTTGGTCATCCCTCGGTAAATGGACCTCCTGGTACTTCGCCCCTTACATCATCATCTGGGGATTTGTGTACGGTGCCGCCGCCATGAGCGCCACCGGCATGGCTCTCCACGCGCTCATCCCGCAAGTCCCACTCGTAGCCTGGGCCGTCATCTCCGGCCTCATCGGCTTCGGATTAACCTGGGCCGGCCAATACCGAATGTTCGAGAAGATCATTGCCGTCTTGGTGGGCATCATGTTCCTCACCGTGGTGGGAATCGCCTGCCTATCGCTAAGCAACATCGGAGAAATCCTCAAGGGCTTGGTACCAACGCTGCCAGAGGGCTCATTCGTTTATGTGCTCTCTCTTGCCGGTGGTGTGGGTGGCACAATCACACTTGCCGCTTATGGCTATTGGCTGCATGAGAAAGGCTGGGACTCCCCTCCGTGGATGCGCGTCATGCGCCTCGACAACACCGTGGCTTACGTGGTCACCGGCATCTTTGTTGCTGCAATGCTCATCATCGGCGGCGACTTGCTCTACTCTGCCAACATCGCTGTTTCCAAGGGCGATAAGGGACTGATTGATCTGGCTGACGTCCTCCGTGACCGCTATGGCAGCTTCATGGCACCGGTCTTCTTGATTGGATTCTGGGCCGCCGCGCTGTCTTCCGTTCTTGGCGTGTGGAACGGCGTTTCCATGATGTTCGCCGACTACGTCGGGCACATCAAAAAGCTGCCCCAGGAACACCCCGATACGCAGATGGGTGGCAAGTACTACCGCTGGTTCGTCTTGTGGCTTACCTTCCCACCGATGCTGCTACTCTTCCTGGGCAAGCCCACGGCACTCGTTATTGCCTACGGTGTCCTCGGCGCATTCTTCATGCCATTCCTCGGCCTCACCCTATTGATATTGCTCAACACAAGGCACACGCCGCGCGAGTGGCGCAACGGTTGGTTCGTCAACACGTTGATGGCCATTATCTCGGCGGCGTTTGTATATATCTGCGTCAACGAGCTCATCAAGATCTTCGTTGGCGGCTAGTTAAGCTATTTCGCGACTTCTTCCCCTTCGGTAGCTTCTTCAACGGGTTCCTCCGGGTCTCCGGATGCGCCCGTTTCTTCGATCCAGGCCTTGATCTCTTCCTCCGTGCGATCTGTTTCTACAGCGTCACGCTCGGTATAGAAGGAAGCATCGTTGCGGTTTTCCTCCCACACTTCCTTATCGAAATCAACGTCGTCATCGCTGTCGAGAGACTCGGCGACCTCGTAAGCAAGGTCGTCGAAAAGCGCCTCATCCTCCATGTTGGAGTCAACGATGTGCTGGCCGAGCTCGTCGTCAAAGCGCTCCGCATCATATTCCTTGTCCGGGTGCAGCTTCAGGTGCAGCAGTGCGCGGATTCGCTCACGACGTATGCCCTCATCCTTAATCTGGCCGAGCGATTTGAGCCACGCCACCGCCAAGATGAAGACTAGGACAATGCCCATGTAACCAAGAACCGGGTACACGTATTGCATCAGCGTCTTAAAGCCGGCGAAGGACACCGCGAAACCAGCAACACAACCAACAATAAAGATGATGCGGTAGCGGGCTTCATGTCCGGAGGAAAGGCGCTTACCCAGGGCGTAGAACATTCCGATCGCGGTATTAAAGATCATCAGATAAATGATGACCGCCATGATCACGCCGAGCACTGGGTGAATGGAATCCACCAAGGTCAACATCGGAATATCAGAGTCCCCGAGCATCTCGGAGTTCATGAGCAATGCAAACCCGGCAACGCCCATGAGTACCGAATAGAGAGCGCCGCCGACGACGCCGCCCCAGCCAGCCTCACGCGGGCTAATGTTGTCGCCGCCAATAACAAGGGACATGGACACGGCCAGAATCAGAGCCAGACCGTTGTAGTTGAGCGCGGATACCAGCCAGTTAGAGATTGGTGACTCGATTTCTGCGGATGCTGCGATGGCCGCGCTCGGGTCTGCCGGCATATTCAGCGCAGTATAGATACCAACACCGATGACCGCGATGATGATGGTCGGAGTCAGCAAGCCAATCACCTGGGAAACCTTACTGACGTCCATCATGCCCACGGCAATCACCATGACCAGCATCAGCAAAGAACCAACCCAAGCAGGCCAGCCGAATTGTTGTTCCATGTTGGAACCCGCGCCGGCGAGCATCACGAAGCCCACGGCAAAGAGCGTCAAAATGACAGCCACGTCCAAGACTCGCGAGATGAATGGGTGAGTTACCTCGCGGAAGACCTGATTGTGCTCAGAAGCGTGGAAGTAGCTTCCCAGCTGAAGGAACACGGTGCCCGCAAGCGTCATAACGATGCCGGCGACAATAATTCCCCACACGCCGGACAGGCCGAAGGACGTGAAGTACTGCACGACTTCCTGGCCAGTGGCAAACCCAGCACCGACGAGGAGGCCAACAAAGGACAAAGAAATGGACAGGATATTTTTCAAAGACACGGGTGTCTCATTGCCTTACTTGATAGACGATAGTCCCTTTCCACGATACGGAAAGCCGCACGTTATGACGTTAAAGAACGGGGTGAGATTACGCCGCTTCCATAAAAAGCGTGACGTACCTCATCCCGTGGGGAATGCACCAAGGCCCGGCTCCTAGGCCGGGAAGGTCTCCGTATCGATAACGAACCGGAACTTCACATCACCCGCGACCACGCGGTCATACGCCGCATCGACCTCGTCGACGCTGACCTTTTCAATCACTGCGCCAAAGCCGTGTTCGGCACAGAAATCCAGCATCTCCTGGGTTTCCGCAATGCCGCCGATGTTGTTACCGGTGAGCACCTTGCCACCGCCAATGATGCGGTTCATACGCAGCGACAGCGCCTCTGGTGGCAAGCCAACAACGGACATAATGCCGCGTGGTTTCAGCAACCCTAGGTAAGCCTCTAGGTCGTATTGCGCAGAAATCGTAGACAGGATGAAGTCGAACTCGCCGCGATGGTTCTTGAAGAAGTCTTCCTCTTCATTCGTCGCAAGAATGCGAGCCGCACCAAGTTCCTTTGCTTCCTTCTCCTTTCGGGAGGTACGAGAAAGAACAGTTACGTCAGCACCCTTGGCTACAGCAATCTGGACGCCCATGTGGCCCAAACCACCAAGGCCCACAATCGCGACCTTGTCGCCTTCCTGCACGTTCCAGCGAGCCAGCGGCGAATACGTAGTAATACCTGCGCACAGCAAAGGTGCCGCGACGTCGAAGTCAAGGGAGTCAGGGATGTTCAGGACGAAGTTCTCATTAACCACGACTTTCTGGGCGTAACCACCTTGAGTGATGGTGCCGTCCACGTCCTTAGAGTTATACGTTCCGACGCCACCATTAAGGCAGTTTTGTTCCATTCCGGCCTGGCACTGCTCGCACTCGCCGCAGGAGTTCACGAGGCAGCCAACGCCCACACGGTCGCCGACCTTAAACTTGGTGACCTTATCTCCGACTGCGGAAACTACGCCCGCGATTTCATGGCCCACCGTCAGCGGAAAGTGGGCCTCTCCCCACTCGTTGCGAATGGTGTGGATATCGGAGTGACAGATGCCAGCAGCCTTAATATCGATAACAACGTCGTCTTCACGAGGATCGCGGCGCTCGATATCTACTACCTTGAAAGGCGCATCGGGCGCGGTCTTTTGCAGAGCTTTTGTCTTAATGGGCATGGGGACGATCCTACGCCAGTTTTCATTATCAGCGCTTAATGGAAATCGTCCCCATGTAGCGAAGGTGCAAAGGCACCCAGTTATTTACTTAAGCTTCTCCGCAATCAGCTTGTTGACCTGTGCCGGGTCAGCCTTACCGCGGGTGGCCTTCATGACTGCACCCACGATTGCGCCGGTGACCTTGGTGTTGCCGGCCTTGTACTTCTCAACGATGTCTGGGTTAGCGGCAAGTGCCTCGTCCACGGCTGCCTCAATGGCACCGTCGTCACGCACAACCTCGAGCCCGCGCTTTGCGACGACCTCATCAACGTCACCCTCGCCTGCCAAGACGCCGTCGACAGCCTGGCGAGCAAGCTTATTCGTCAGCTTGCCCTCGTTAACCAAAGCCACAACCCGTGCGACCTGCTCCGGGGTGATTGCGAGCTCGGCCAGCTCGATACCGGCCTCGTTCGCCTTACCAGTCAGGTAAGAAACCCACCAAGAACGAGCCTCGTCCGGCTTTGCACCGGCTTCGGCAGTAGCGACGATAAGGTCAAGCGCACCGGCGTTTACCAGGTCGCGCATCTCCTCATCCTTAAGGCCCCACTCCTCTTGGATGCGGGCGCGGCGAATCCACGGCATCTCCGGAAGGGTCTTGCGGATCTCTTCGACCCAGTCACGGGAGACGATAACCGGCGGAAGGTCCGGATCGTTGAAGTAGCGGTAGTCCTCAGCGGTCTCCTTCGGACGGCCCTTAGAGGTGGATCCGTCAGCTTCTTGGTAGTGGCGGGTCTCCTGCACGATTTCGCCGCCGTCGGTGATGACCTGAGCCTGGCGCTGCATCTCGTAGCGCACTGCCTGCTCGACGGATTTCAGCGAGTTGATGTTCTTGGTCTCGGTACGGGTACCAAACTCCTCCTGGCCAATCGGGCGCAGGGAAAGGTTGGAGTCCACACGCATCGAGCCCTGGTCCATGCGCGCGTCAGAAACGCCGAGCGCTGCGACGAGCTCGCGAAGTGCAGAAACATATGCCTTAGCTACCTCTGGGGCGCGCTCACCCGCACCAATGATCGGCTTGGTGACGATCTCAATAAGCGGGATGCCTGCACGGTTGCAGTCAACCAGGGAGCTCGTCGCACCATGGATACGGCCGGTAGCGCCACCGATGTGGGTTAGCTTGCCGGTATCTTCCTCCATGTGTGCGCGCTCGATCTCCACACGCCACTCGGTGCCATCCTCCAGCACGACGTCTAGGTAACCGTCGTACGCGATAGGCTCATCGTACTGGGAAATCTGGTAGTTCTTTGGCTGGTCTGGGTAGAAGTAGTTCTTGCGAGCAAAGCGTGAAGATTCAGCAATCTTGCAGTTGAGCGCGAGACCAATCTTGATAGCGCCTTCGACGCCCTTAGAGTTCACAACCGGCAGTGCGCCCGGCAGACCCAAGGAAACTGGGTCTACGTTGGAGTTAGGAGCCGCATTGAAGTTCGTCGGCGATGTCGAAAACATCTTGGTCTCCGTGTTGAGCTCCACGTGAACTTCCATACCCATCACGGGTTCAAACTTTTCAAGGACCTCGTCGTAGTCCATCAGGTCATACATCGCAGCAGTCATGGGTGCCATCTTAGTATGAAGCCACGAACGCGCATGCATTCCCCTAGGATGGCCGATACGGTTGCGCACTACCTCGCATCCACTTCTAGGCAAAACGAAAAATGTCACCGCACAGGCGCGGTGACATTTTTATATACGTCCTATTTAGCCAAACAACGCTTGGGCATTGGCATAACGCTTTGGCGGAACCGTCTTAAGCTTGCCCACTGCCTCTTCGAGCGGAACAAGATCGATGTTCTCGCCATGCAAAGCGACACACATACCGGACTTGCCCTCGTGAGCGGCACGAGCGGCGTGCACGCCGTAACGGGTAGCCAGAACGCGGTCGTAGGCAGTCGGCGTACCGCCACGCTGGATGTGGCCAAGAACGGTGGTACGAACGTCGTAGCCCGTACGCTTCTTGATTTCATCGCCGATGACTTGGCCAATGCCGTTGAAAGTCTGGTGACCGAACTGGTCTACCCCGCCTTCCTCGAACTCCATGGTGCCTTCCTTCGGCAGCGCACCCTCAGCCACGCAGATGATTCCGTACTTCTCGCCCATCTGGAAGCGGCGCTCCATAGCTTTGGTGATCTCAGCGATGTCAAATGGAACCTCTGGGATAACCGTGTAATGAGCGCCACCAGCCATGCCGGCATGCAATGCGATCCAACCCACGTGACGGCCCATGACCTCGACGATGAGGATACGGTCATGGGACTCAGCAGTGGTGTGCAGGCGGTCGATAGCGTCAGTAGCCACGGATACTGCGGTATCGAAACCAAAGGTGTAGTCCGTAGCGTTAACGTCGTTATCAATGGTCTTCGGAACGCCGATAACCGGGATTCCGTTGTCGGACAGCCACTTGGCGCCCTTGAGCGTTCCCTCGCCACCGATGGCGACCAATGCGTCAACACCCGCATCCGCCATGTTGGTCTTGATGGTGTCCAGCCCAGCCTTGAACTTGTCTGGGTGCAGGCGACCCGTGCCGAGGATGGTACCGCCTCGCAGGAGGATACGGTCGATCTCGGCATCGTCGTAAAGATCGCGACGGCGGTCCTCCATGAGGCCTACCCATCCGTCCTCGTAGCCCACGACGGTGGAGCCAAATTCGTTGGAAGCGGTGCGAACGACCGCGCGGATAACAGCATTCAGTCCGGGGCAGTCGCCGCCGGAGGTAAGTACAGCAAGGCGCATATTCTCCAACTTACCCCTGATGGGCCGCGCCCGCACCGTGCAGGGTGTCTCTGAAGAAGAGCGAGGCGCATAGTCCCACGGCAAGCACCGCGACAATCACCCATAACGATGTGGCAATCCCCGCCGCTTGCAGCGCCGCAGACACCCCAGCAACACCGAGCACCGACCCCACTTGGCGCGAGGTGTTGTACACGCCCGAAGCAGCGCCCATGAGTTCCGGCGCAACGTCGCGCATGGTCGTCGCAGCATTCGAGCCCCAGATGAAGGACTGCCCGAAACCAAGCAAGGCGATAGGAGCACACATCCACCACGCAGAAACGTCACTGATGATGACCGCAAACGCCGCGCCAAACGATGCCACCAGGATGCTAAATCCGGTCATCGCCAAGCGCCGCGGGTCCAAGCGGTCAGCCAAGATGCCCGCCAATGGCGAGACCACCAGCGAAACAATCGCCATTGGAGCGACGATGATTCCCGCTGTCCCCGCCGGCATACCCTTTTCGTTCTGCAGCCAGAGCATGATGGGCAACATCATCGAGGCCGCCATAAAGCCCATTGTCACGATGGCCACGCTGCCTACCGAGTAATTCCTATCTGCAAAGAGCTGCAATGGCACTAGCGGCTCTGTTCCTCGTGCAGCTGCTGTTGCCTGCAAGCACATGAACCCCGCCAACGCGAGGCACCCAAACGCTAACAGCGCCCAAATCCACACCGGCCATCCCGTTGCCGGACCCTGCTGTATTCCAAACACCAGCGCCGTCAGGGCGAGAAAGGAAACAAATACCGACAGCACATCGATCTTGCGAGACGTCGTCTGGAGCACGGGTACCCAAATTGCCGAAAGCACCACGGCAGCGATAACGAAAGGCATGTGCACCCAAAAGACCGCTTGCCAGCCGAATGCACCGACCAAAAAGCCACCCAGCAATGGTCCAGTCAGCGAAGCAACCGAACCAATAACACCCCAGGCGCCCAGCGCGCGGCCGCGGCGTTCACGCGCGAACACGCGATTAATAACCGCCATCGTCTGCGGCATCTGCAACGAAGCACCAATACCCTGCACCGCACGGGCTGCAATCAATATCTGGATATTTGGCGCCAGCGCGCACATCAGCGCGCCGATACCAAACAAACTCACTCCACACTGGAACATCTTCTTTTGTCCGAAGACGTCTCCCAAGCGACCCGTGAACAACAGTGGCACGACCACCGCTAGCAAGTAAATGGCTGAGACCCACAGAACCTCATTGACGTTGGCTGACAAATCAGCCTGAATGCGAGGGAGGGCCACCGCAATCATCGATTGATCCAACAGGGAGACGAAAAATCCCAGGGAAAGCGCGAACATCGCGCGCCACGCATCGCGTTCCGGTGGCACCTCTGAGACGGCTGCAAAAGTGGGCACTGTCATGCCGGGAAGTCTAGCCATCTCCCCAAAAGGAAGCCTAAACTGACCCCATGTCCATGATTGATGTAAAGAAACCAAAGCAAGTATCCACCGCAACCACCGTTGCCCTTGGCCTCATCGGCGGCTGGGTAACCGCCAAAGAAACGGGTATCCGCCCTCTCGGTGGCGTAATCCTCGGCGCGGCGGGCATCTGGGCCGGCCGTTCCTGGCTCGACAAGACCAATCCTGCCACCACTGCCGCTCTGTCTGCGCTCTACCTCGGCGCATTCGGCGCTTCCCACCCCCTCGCTAAGAAGATCGGAGCGTGGCCGTCTGTCCTTACCGTGACTGCAGCCTCTGCGGGCGCTGCATACTTCCTTTCAGATGCAAAGTAACTTCGGCGACAGCCTAGGAGTTAAGTAGCAAACCAAATAAGGCGCCCTGTCAGCCACCCTTAAAGTAGCGAGGGCGGCCGAGGGCGCCTTATTCATCTCTCTTACAGTGTGCCCCACCCTCAAACAACGCGTGCGCTCAAAACCCTATCGCCGGTTCTTCCAGTATCCAGAGATCGACGCATCCTGCTTAGCGACGCCCCTCTCCCGGAACAGGTAGCGCCGCGCATCCTTCACTATGCTCGACGGCCCACGCACGAACCAGGCCGTACGCGCGTGCTTTACGTTGTGTTCACGCAGGGCGTCGACAAGCGCCTGCCCTGCCGGCTTACCCTCCCGGTACAGCCACACCACCGACGAGCCCTCCGGCATCGGAATCTCGTGGCCCGGTGCTGCGACCTCCACGTAGGCAGTTGCGCTCGCCCCAGCCGGAATCCTCTCCAGGCCACACGCAATCGCTGGTGCCGCCGACTCGTCGCCAGCAAACACAAACTCTTGAACCCCGGGCAGCGGTGTCGTCGGTGACCACTTGCCGCCTGGCCCCTTATAAGAAAACGTTTCTCCCACGTGCACATCACGCGCCCATGGTCCTGCCACCCCAACATCACCGTGGAAGAAGAAGTCGATCGCGATCTCTCCGGTGGCGGTGTCCACCTTGCGCAACGTGTACGAACGCGTCTGCTCACCGAAGAAAATCTTGATGTAGTGATCCGTCTTGTCTAAGGAAAGACCGACCATATCGGGCGCCTGAGCAAAGACCCGAATCATATCGACTGAAAGCTGCTGCTTGCCTGTCACGGTGGCGGTGCCATACCGCTTCTTAGCAACATGCTTGTGTGGCACCGCAGCGGGTGCGAGCTCGCCAGAAGAAAGAGCCTCACGTGCCGCACGGAACCCATCAGAGAATCCGGCGGCATAACCTGCCCGGAAGCCCTCGGTCCAGTCTTGCTCAGGCATCGCCGCTACTTTCGGCCAGCCTCGTATGCCGCGCCAACCTTGTAGAGGCGATCGTCGGCAAACGCTGGCGCCATGATCTGCAGACCGGTGGGCAGGTTCGTGTCCGACGCCAAGCCGGAAGGAACGGACATGCCGCACACGCCAGCCAGGTTCAATGGCAGGGTGCACAGGTCGAAGTTGTACATCGCCATCGGATCCTCAACCTTCTCGCCCAGCTTGAAGGCCGTGGTCGGAGTGGTTGGGGAAACTAGGACGTCAACCTGCTCAAATGCCTTGGTAAAGTCCTGCGCAATGAGGGTACGCACACGCTGTGCCTGCAGGTAGTACGCGTCGTAGTAACCCACGGACAGCGCGTAGGTGCCCAGCATGATGCGGCGCTTGACCTCGGGACCAAAGCCCTTAGCACGCGAGAGGGACATGACCTCTTCAGCAGAGTGCGTGCCGTCGTCGCCTTCACGCAGGCCGTAACGCATGCCATCGAAGCGAGCGAGGTTTGAGGAAACCTCGCACGGCATGATCAGGTAGTAAGCGGCCAGCGCATCATCAAAGTGTGGGCAGTCCACCTCGACAATCTCCGCGCCCTGCGCCTTGAGCTGCTCTACCGCGGCGTGGTAAGCCTCCATGACGCCCGGCTGCCAGCCATCGCGCTCGAACTGCTTGATGAGGCCAACCTTCACGCCCGAGAGGTCGCCGTTAGCACCCTCGCGGGCAGCAGCGACAACCGGAGCAACCGGCTTGTCCACCGAGGTGGCATCGAAGGAATCGTGGCCCGCGATGATCTCGTGCAGCAGTGCAGTATCCAGAACCGTGCGAGCGGTCGGACCAGCCTGGTCCAGCGAAGATGCGGCGGCGATCAGGCCGTAACGGGACACGGTGCCGTAGGTCGGCTTCACGCCAACGGTGTTGGTCAGGGCGGCCGGCTGACGAATGGATCCACCGGTATCGGTACCAATGCCCAGCGGTGCCTGGCCCGCAGCCAGTGCAGCGGCGGTGCCGCCGCCAGAACCGCCCGGGGTGCGGTCAGTATCGTACGGGTTATGGGCTGGGCCATAAGCGGAGTTCTCATTGGAAGAACCCATGGCGAACTCGTCCAGGTTCGTCTTGCCCAGGATCGGGATGCCTGCCTCGCGCAGCTTGGTGACCAGTGTGGCGTCATAAGGAGACATCCAGCCTTCGAGCATCTTGGATGCTGCGGTGGTCGGTGCGTCGGTGGTAACCAGAAGGTCCTTAAGTGCCAATGGCACGCCAGCTAGAGCTGACGCCGGCTTCTCCCCCGCGTCGAGTGCCTTATCGACAGCGTCGGCGGTAGCGAGCGCCTGCTCTGCACCGACGTACAGGAACGCGTTGAGCTCGCCATCGGTCTCCGCGATGCGGTCCAAGAAAGCCTGGGTAACCTCGCGCGACGTCAGCTCGCGGGTGTGAATCTTCTCCGCCAGCTCCGCAGCGGTCATGGACAGAACTCCCTCGGTTGGAGCGATAAAAGTAGCCATTATTCGTCTCCTCCACCCAGAATCTGCGGTACTACGAAACGCTCATCCTCTGCAGCCGGAGCCTGGTCCAGAGCCTGCTCGGCGGTCAGCGTGCGAACAATGACGTCCTCACGCATCGGGGCAACAACGGAGTGCGGGTGGGACATCGGCTCAACACCCTCGGCATCGACCTTGCCCACGGCAGACACGGAATCGACAATCTTGTCGATCTGCGTCGCAAACTGCTCCAGCTCTTCGTCGCTCAGCGCGAGGCGCGACAGCTTAGCCAGGTGCGCGACCTCTTCACGCGAAATCTCAGACACGCGTTCTCCATCCTTTTATTCACAGACGTGATTGGTTACATGCTTGTAGCTATCGCACCATGTTACTGCACCCAACCGGACACCACAGCACCAGTCCCACCTGCAGGTAACGATATGGATACACCCGCGTCTTTATTGAACAGCGTCAATTGCGGCTTGTACGATGGTAAAAACTATTCCTCCTACCGAAAGTTAGTCATGTCCTTCCTCGTACGCGTCCTCATTCCAGACACACCTGGCAGTTTAGGCTTGCTGGCGGACGCGTTAGGCAACGTCAATGCCAATATTCAATCGGTAGACATCGTGGAAAACTTCCCCGACGGAACTGTCATGGATGACATTGTCATCGAACTTCCGCAAGGGACCATGGCGGATGAGATTATTACAGCCGCGCAAGGCGTCGACGGCGTAGAGATCGACTCCATCCGACCATTTAGTGGCCGCGTCGACCGCCGCGGCCAGATTAGCTTGCTTGCCGACGTCGCTTCCAAGAACAACGTCACCGCCGCTATGCAGGAAGTATGCGCTGCAATCCCGAAGGCACTTACCTCTAACTGGGCCATCGTAATCAACATCAATGCCCCCATCAGCCGCGTGGCTGGCTCCGATGCCGCACCAGAAGATGACGGCTCCATCCCCACTAGCATCGCCGTAGACACCGCCCGAGTCCTTCACCCTGAGCGCGAGGACTGGATCCCTGAGTCCTGGGCACTCCTTGATTCTGCACTAGCCGCTGCCCCCCTCGTTGGCACCGACTACGTCATCGTAATGGGCCGCGTCGGTGGACCTGACTACCTCGCATCAGAGGTCGAGCACCTTGGACACTTGGGAACTATCTTGGGGGCATTCCTGCGCTAGTTGCGCAAAGAGCCGCATTAGTTTTCTAGGCCCCTCAAGGCCGTGATCACGTCTTCGGCAACAACATCGCATGCCGCCTGCACCTCAGGCGCGGCCCACGGAAAGGTTACCGAGACGTCGGCAAGCGCATGCATGGGCAGGTCGTTGTGTCCATCGCCAAAGGTGATCACCTGCATCTCGGCACGGGGGCGGTGCAGGTACTCGAGCAACCAGTTGATAGCGAACCCCTTGTCATGGCCCGGCGGCGTGATATCGAAGAAATTCCGGTTCATCGCCGTACCAACGTCGAAGCGCTGCCGCACCCACGAGGCGATCTCCAGCTGCAGGTTCTTCTGCCCCGGCGTCCACACCGCCACCAACGGAAAGACACCAGCGTTAAGCTCAACCGGAACTGGGTCTTTAATAATCGGGTTGTGCAACCCTTCTACCTTGCGCAGCAGCGCCCCGTCACGCTCACGCAGCCGCGTGCAATACAGGTCGATAGCCGGGACGTCGTGAAGCTTGGTATAAACCGCTTCGACCACCGCCGGTGGCACGTGGCTTTCATAGAGCAGGTTCCACTCGCCGTCCATGATGACGGTCCCGTTACACAGCAGGTAGTAATCAAATTCGAGCCCCGAGCCACGCAAGTCGCGGCGCGCAGAGAATGCAGACTTGCCCGTGGTCACCACCGCTAAGTTGCCGGCGGCACGCCAAGCGGCGATTTCCTCCGCAATGCCATCAGGCACACTTCCGTCGAAGTAGACGGTGCCGTCCAGGTCAAAGGCCGCCAGCTTCATCGCCTAAGCTTCACCCGTCTCCAACAAGCGCTGGAATCCGGCTTCATCCAGGATGGTAAGACCCAGCTCACGCGCCTTGGTTTCCTTAGAACCAGCGTTCTCACCGACCACCACGTAGTCCGTTTTCTTGGACACCGAGCCCGACGCCTTGCCGCCGCGCGTAATGATGGCCTCCTTGGCCGAGTCGCGAGAGAAGTTCTCCAGCGTGCCCGTCACCACGATGGTCAAGCCTTCCAGGGTCTGCTCGTGTTGCTCCGTAGCGGTATCCTCCATGGTCACGCCTGCGGCAGCCCACTTCTCGACGATGTTGCGATGCCAATCTTCCTCGAACCACGCTTTAAACGACGCCGCGATGATCCCGCCTACGCCGTCGGTATCCGCGAGGTCGCTTTCCGACGCTGCCCGCAGCGCCTCCATCGAGCGATACCTAGTGGCCAGTGCACGCGCTGCAATCGGGCCAACGTGGCGAATGGACAGGCTGACAAGCACTCGCCAAAAATCAGTCTGCCGCGCGCTTTCCAAGTTCTTCAACAGCTTCTTGCCTTGCGCGTTGAGCTTGCCTGCTTTTGTCGTATAGGCAGAGGACTTCAGAAGCTTTTCTTCGTCGAGGTCGAAAAGATCCGCTTCGTCAACAAGCACGCCCGACTCAATGAGATCTACCGCGGCCTTCTCCCCCAATGCCTCAATGTCCATACCCTTGCGGGAGGCCAAGTACTCAAGGCGCGCGGAAAGCTGAGCTGGGCAGCTACGTGTATTCGGGCAACGCCAGTCTTGGTCGCCGTCTTTTTGCGGTGCCAGCTTGGTGCCGCAGGAAGGACAATTCTCCGGAAATACCCACTCGTGCACGGAGTCATCCCGCAGCTCCAGAACCGGTCCCAGCACCTCAGGGATAATCTCGCCGGCCTTGCGGATGACAATGGTATCGCCAATCATCACGCCCTTGTTCTTGACCTCGAACTGATTGTGGAGGGTCGCCTTCGACACCGTGGAGCCTGAGACAAACACCGGCTCCATCACCGCGAATGGCGTGATCCTGCCCGTGCGACCCACTCCTACCTCAATGTCCAGCAGCTTGGTGGTCACCTCCTCAGGCGGGTATTTATAAGCGATGGCCCAACGCGGCGCGCGGGACGTCGCACCCAACGCACGCTGCGAAGCCAAGTCGTCGACCTTGACCACGAGGCCGTCCATTTCAAAATAGGCGTCATGGCGGTGTTCCGCCCAGTGATTGATTTCCTTTTGCACTGCGGCCGCTGATTTAACCTGCTTGGTGTACGGCGAGACTGGGAATCCCCAGGCCTCCAAGGCCTGGTAGGCATCATGTTGGGAGCTTGGTTGGAAGCCATCACGTGCGCCAATACCGTGGCACACCATGTGTAGGCGGCGCTTCTTCACCTCGTTGGGGTCCTTCATGCGCAGGCCACCTGCCGCAGCATTACGCGGGTTGGCAAACGTCGGCTTGCCATCCTCGCGGCGCGCCGCGTTGATCTCCGCAAACTCGTCAGGGCGCATGTAGACCTCGCCGCGAACCTCAATCAGCGCCGGCACAGGATACTCATCGGTGCCGCTTAGCTCGTGCGGGATATCCGTAATCACCTTGGCATTGGCGGTTATGTCCTCTCCCACGCGGCCGTCGCCACGGGTTGCCGCCGTGGTCAGCTTGCCATCCCGATAGACCAAGTCGATGGACAGGCCATCAATCTTCAGCTCAGTCAGGTACGTCTGCGCCGGCGTTCGGTCGAGCCAATCCTGCATCTCCGATTCATTGAATACATTGTCCAAGCTGTAGAGGCGCTCCAAGTGCTCAATATCCGCAGCGCCCTCCGGCGCCGCGCCAACCTGTTGGGTGGGCGAATCAGGAACAGCCAACTCAGGATGCTCTGCCTCAAGCTTGAGCAGGCGCTGAAACAGTTCGTCAAAGTCAGCATCAGGGATCGAAGGCTCACCGTTGTAATAGAGCTCGCGGTGCTTACGCACTTCTTGCGCAAGCTCGGACCACTTTCGTTGGATATCTACGGAGTTTTCTGCAGAGTTAGTCACGGTCAACCAGTCTAGTCATCACCTCCGACACCGAGTGCCACAGTCCGTGTCCGATCCAAGCGCTAGAGTGTTTCACATGAACTTCGACGCCACCCGCATGCTCTCCTTCGACCTCGAAACCACCTCCGTCAACCCCAAAGAAGCGCGCATCGTCACCTCTGCGTTGGTGCGCATTGATGGACGCGACGTCGACAAACGCGAAATGCTCGCAGACCCCGGCGTGGAAATCCCCGAGGCAGCCGCCAAGATCCATGGCATCACCACTGAAAAGGCACGCGCGGAGGGCCAGCCACACGACGAAGTCCTAGCCGAGACGCTCCGCTCCATCCGTCAGGCGTGGGACGACGGTCTGACGCTCATCGTCTACAACGCCGCCTATGACCTCTCCGTTTTGCGCGCACTCACGGGCGATTTCACGGTTGACGGTCCGGTTTTCGATCCCTTCGTCATCGACCGAGTCAAGGACAAGTGGCGCAAGGGCAAGCGCACGCTTGGCGACGTTTCTGCACACTACGGCGTCACCCTCGAAAACGCTCACGAAGCAACCTCGGACGCACTCGCCGCAGCTCGCATCGCCTGGATGCAGGTGCGTCAGCACTTCCCAGAACTGGCCCAAATGGACACCACCGAGCTCATGGAGTACCAGGCCGTCGAGTGGTACAAGGACCGCGAGTCCTTCAAGAAGTACTTGGAAGGCCAAGGTAAGGACGCAAGCGACATCTCCACCGCTTGGCCAATGATTGGCTAAATATTGCGACATTTTTAAAATTCTGGAATTCTATAAATATGAATTCCAGAACTTCCGCACCTCAACTCGAAGCCCGCCTCGCCGCCCTCGAGGCCCGTGTCGAGGCTCTCGAAGGGCAGCACTCGGTCACTCCGCCCCCAGCACCCACCTCCGATTCCCGCTACTGGCTCGTCGAGGCCCTCGAAGAAGGGCCCGACATTCCCGACGGCTCCGTCATCTTTGGCGGCGACGTCACCATCGGCAATCGCGAGTACAAATACCAATGGCAGCGCCCCACCCAATTCGTCACCGACGAGTCTTGGGAAGAAAACATCAAGCGTCTTAGCGCCATCGCACATCCCACCCGCGCGGAGATCCTGCGTCGCCTCCTGTGTGCGCCCGCCAGCGTCAGCGACCTTGTGCAGGAGGGGCTGGCTAGCTCGACAGGAACCGCATATCACCACCTCAACGAACTCAGCAGCGCCGGGTGGATCGCCAAATCCAAGTCCGGCGCCTTCGAAATCCGGCCGGCCCGCGTCATCCCCCTCATGACAATCATCACGGCGGTGGAGGCACACTAATGAACTTTTCCATTGGCAAACTCGCAATCGGATTCCTGGTCGCTGCTCTCGTAGCAGCCGTCCTTGTCCTGGTAGGCCCTCACCGCATCGCCCTGGCAACCGAGGCCACTGGCTCGACCGACCTAGCCCAGAAGCTGCGTGACAATGCACAGCGCGGTCACCACAATCTGACGGCCTTTACGCTGTCGAACGGCAAGGTCTCCTTCGCAGGCCTTGGCGCCGACGAACATACCGAGGTCGAAATCGGCTCCGTAACCAAGATGTTCACCGCTGAACTGCTGCGCCAGGAGGTTGAGAGCCAGCATCTGACCTACGAAACCAAGGTGGGCGAGGTCCTCGACACCGGCGACTCCCCCATTAGCGACGTCACCCTCACCGAGCTCACCGAGCACACCTCGGGACTTCCCCGCCTCGCCCAAGGCACCAGCTTTCTTAGTTTAACCTCGGCTTTTAGCGGCAAGAATCCCTACGCCAACGAGACCAAGGCAGACATCCTCTCCGCCGCCAAGGACGCGAAATTAACGGGCCGCGGCACCGAGTCCTATTCCAACCTCGGATACGCCTTGTTGGGCTTGGTGCTAGAAGAGTCCTCCGGCAAATCCTACGAGCAGCTCCTACGATCCAACATCCTCGAGCCCGCCGGCATGGAGGAGACTTACCTCATGAGCCTAGGGGCAGTGCCTGACAACGCCTCGCGCGGGCTGACCAATCGCGGCAGAAGCGCCGAACCCTGGGAGATGCCCGGCACAGGTCCAGCCGGCGCTATCCGTTCGACTGCACACGACATGACTAAGTTTGCCGAGTGGATGCTCGCGTACGGCGACTTCACCCATGGCTGGCAAGAAAACCCAGTCGAGGACGGCGGCGGCTTCTGGCACAACGGCGGCACCTACGGCTATTCCTCGATGCTCATCATTGACCCACGCACTCGCCACGCAGCCTTCGTCAACAACGATTCCCCTGCCGGGACCGAAAACATCACGCGAACCATCTTCAAGGAGCTGCCATGATGGACTATTTACCCCTGCTGGTCACCGCATTTTTCCTCTGCAACATCGTCTGGTCCATATGGAAGTCCTGGACCGCTCCGAAAATCACGAGCTACCGCATTTTCGATGCCGTGATAACCTGGCTCGTCGTCGCTTTTCTCGGAGGTGTACTCGGCTGGAACAGCTCGCTGAGCATCTGGTGGTGGTATGCGCTCGTGGCGCTGACCGCGCTTTATGCGGGCGCAGTCGCGCTACGCCTACAGATCCCCCGCGTCGCGCACGAGCATCTTCACCAGCAATCGCAAAACCAATGCGGCGTCCCTCGCTGAGATGTTCGCCCAAGCCGTCGATGTTCTGCCCAGTCTCCAACCCCTTGAACAAGGTGATGAAAGTACCTGCCGCGGCTGCCATCTCCCACAAAGGTTCAGCGTGGAGATAGTCAGCACCAAAAGATTCGAGCGTATCGAAGGCCACTTCAGCCGGTTGGTAGCAATGACGGCACTTTATGCTGGAAAAGCGGCCTTTCACAGAAAGTCTCCCAAATCTCCAACCTCCGAAAAGTCTCCCAAATCTCCAAAATCTCCCATCTTGAGGTAGCCTTGCCGTCTACGAGCACCCGCAGTAATCCTTTCCGCCCCACCTTCGGAGTCCCGCCTCTTTATTGGGTGGGCCGCACTGCTGTGCTCGATGCATTCCGCAATGCCCTGTAGTCCCCAGCCGGCGCCTCCGCTCGCACGATGATCGTCAGCGGTGCACGCGGTATCGGAAAGACGGTTCTGCTCAATGAACTGGAGGATTCTGCGAAAGCACAAGGCTGGATATGCATTCGAGCTTCTGGGCGCACCAACATGGTCGAGGAGCTCGTCGAGACCACCATTCCGCGGTTGATCGAGCAACTCGCGCCCCGAGATAAGCGGAAAATCAACCGCATCGGAATCGGCGGGGTCGGAATTCTGCTCAGCATCGACGAAGTTCAAGACGCCTCAGTAGAAGACCTCACTTCTATCGCAGTGGCCTACCAGGATCTCCTGCGCTATGAGCTCGACATTTCCTTTGTCGCCGCCGGATTGCCGCAAGGCGTCAACCGCCTGCTCGATCTCCCAGGCGTTACTTTCTTACGCCGCGCCCAAAGATTCGTTCTGGGTCCGCTTTCTGCAGGCAACGCCTCCGAAGCCTTTACTGCCACCGCAGCTGACTCGGGCCTTAATTTCTCATCGGAGGCAATCAGCAAGGCCGTCGAGCTGTCGAAGGGCTACCCATACCTCGTTCAGCTGGTGGGTTCCTTGGCTTGGGAGCGCGCATACGCCCGCGACGAGACCCAGATTGAAGCTTCAGACGTAGACAGCATTGCCGACGAAGCCATTTCCATCCTGTGCGCTCAAGTGCACTTGCCCGCCGCGTCTTCGCTGCCTCCTGCTCAGCGCCAGTTCCTTGACTCGATGTCTAGTGCTTCCGTTGATGGCATCGCCACGATTACGGAGATTGCAGAAAGCCAAGGCCGCACGGTCCGCTCGCTTTCGGCAACGCGCCAAAGGCTTATCGACGCCGACCTCATCGAGCCCGCCGCCCACGGCGAGCTGCAATTCGTCATCCCCTACATGGAGCGCTTCTTCAACTCCACCGACAAACTCGGCAGGGCCGACTAGCTAGAGATCACCGGCGTCGCGCACCAACATGCCCGCCGTCTCCACGACCGAGCGCAGCGTGCTTGCCGACGCCTCCCTTGGCACCACGTCCACCGCATCCACCAGCAGCTCACGTGGCATACCCATGCGGTCAAAGTGCCGGGCCACAGCCACTGCTTCTGCCCGCGCATCGACACCCGCGATTGCGAAACCGATTCGCTTGCCTTCGCTTAAGAACTCGCCAAGGCCATCGATGTTCTTTGCCGTGTCAAGCCCAACGAAGTCAGTCACGAATGTTTCCGCGGCATCGGCGATTTCCCAATGCGTCCCCGAAACGAGATAGTCCGCACCCAACTCCTTGAGCTTCTCCCGAGCAACTTCCGCTGGGACCGCGCGAATCTCGTCAAAGTCGGTGGTCCCGGGGACCTTTCCAGTAAGGACGTCGCCAAGCAAAGGCTCATCCACCTGCACCCGCACCTGACCGTGAAAACGCCGCTGCAACTTAGCCACGTGATCCGCGATGCCCATCTGCAGGGCTTCATGCAGATCGCGGGTAGCACCGGCGTCGGAAAGCACGCGGTGTCCATTCGAAAGCTCCACCGCCGCTGCTAAGCTCCACGGCCCCAAAACCTGCATCTTTAAGACGGGAACAGACTCGCCCCATACCTCTTGGATGGCGTCCAAATCACGCTCCCACAGATCCCAGGTGCGTCGCATCATCAGCTGTGGGCGCTGGGTCATCTGCCACGCGCGTGGGCCGCGGTCAACGTTGACCGCTTCTAAAAGCGCGGCCGTAGAGCCCACGGCATCCGCACCAAGCCCGCGCTCGGGAAGCTGCGGAATCGCCGGCAGATGCCCAGACTCGCCCATCACGATGTCGGCAGCCTCCGTCATGGAAACCCCACGCATCGGCCCCAGCGAAAAGCCCGTCACTATGCCGTCCCGCAGATGGTTCCGGAACCCAAGACGATGTCGCCCAGCTCATCGGGGCTTGGCAGGTACAGCACTGCGGCTTGGCCGCGTGCAACACCGGAGAGCGGTTCTTTCAGCTCCAGCGTCATCTTGTCGCCATCGCGATCCACGTATGCCTTGCAAGGCACAACCGACCCGTGCGCGCGAACCTGAACCTCGCACTCCAGCTCGCCGTCCATGGCCGGGTGCAGATACTTCAGGCGATCTGCCTGAATCGTTGAAACCGCCAAATCCTCGCGCGCGCCTACCGTCACCGTTCCTGTTGCAGCGTCGATATCCGTGACATAGCGCGGGCGCCCGTCCGCCGTGGGCTCCTTAATGTCAAGGCCCTTGCGCTGACCGATGGTGTAGTTCCACGCACCATCATGTTGCTTGAGCTCCTGGCCCTCCTGGTCCACGATCATGCCCGGACGCAAACCGATTCGGGAGCCCAAAAATGCCTGCGTATTGCCATCCGGAATAAAGCAAATGTCGTAGGAATCGGGCTTCTTCGCTGTGGAAAAGCCATGCCGCGCCGCTTCCTCGCGAATCTGCGGCTTTGGGGTATCACCAATCGGGAAGTAGCAATGCTCGAGCTCTTCTGCGGAAATCACGCCGAGAACATAGGACTGATCCTTGTTCTCGTCCTTGGAACGGCGCATGTAGCCGGCGTCGTCAAGCGTGGCGTAATGGCCCGTGGCTACGGCATCGAAGCCGAGCGCCATGCCCTTTTGGAGCAGCGCCCGGAACTTGATCTTCTCGTTGCACCGCAGACAAGGATTCGGCGTCTCGCCCCGGGCATAAGAATCCACGAAGTCCCCGATGACCTCCTCTTTAAACTGCTCGGAAAAATCCCACACGTAGAAAGGAATGCCCAGCTTGTCACAGATGCGACGCGCGTCTGCAGAGTCCTCCAAGGAGCAGCAGCCTCGCGCCTTCTCACGGGTCTGCTGAGCATCCTTATGTAGGGCCAAGTGCACGCCCACGACGTCGTGGCCTGCCTCCACCGCTCGGGCTGCAGCCACCGAGGAATCGACGCCACCTGACATCGCAACGAGAACTCGCACACATACTCCTTTACTTCGGCCGAATACGTTACTCTTTTTCTCCTTTTAGGCCCAACGACAATCGCAGCTCCTACATTCCCTAGGCTTAAAGACATGCGCAAAACGGATGAGTTGGTTGGCACTTACGAGATTTCCACAGGCACGGCTGAGGTACTCGCAGACGAATATCACGACAATGGTTACATCCTCATGGTCAATGGTGTGCCATCGAGCCACATCGTGATTGGTTCCCCGGAAGTCCTCGAGTTCGAGTACATGCGGTGGATTGCCGCGGCGGTAGAAACGCTTCTGCCAGTCGATCCAGCTTCGCTGCGCATGACCCACTTGGGCGGCGCGGGCTGCTCCCTTCCCCGCTATTTCGCCAGTATCTGGCCCAAATCACGGCACACAGTGGTCGAGCTCGATGCAAAGCTGGGCGAGCTTGTGCGTACGCTTTTCGACGTCCCCCGCTCGCCCACCGTCAAGATTCGCGCCGGCGAGGCCCGCGCGGTTACAGACAGTTTCGTCCCTGCCAGCCGCGACGTCATCATCCGTGACGTCTTTGCAGGCGACACGACGCCATATCCCCTCACCACGGTTGAATTCTTCCGTGCGGCTCACGACGCCCTCGCTCCCGGAGGCCTCTACGTAGCTAACTGCGGCGATCACCACGACTTGTCTATCGCCAAAGCTGAGCTGCAGGGAATGTCGCAGGTCTTTGAACACATCTCCGTTATTGCCGATCCACCAATGCTCAAAGGCAGGCGTTACGGCAACATCATCCTCTTGGGCTCTGATCGCGAAATGCCAGCTGCGGGCTCCGTTGCAGCCGCACAACTGGCAAAGTTGCTGTTAGGTGGCGCTGTCCCCGCCCATTACAAAGACGAGAAGTGGACCAAAAAGCACATGCAGGGCGCTACTGCGCGAGCTGATTAACTGCTTCCTGTGCCTGCTCTACTTGGTCTGGATTGACGCCGTTTTTCGTAGCGATATGGCCCGCGTTGTCCAGAAGGATGGCCAAGTCGCCGACTGTGAAGTCGCCAGTTGCCATTTCTACGAGGTCATCGATAGGCAGCGTTCCATTCTGGGTGAGCTGCTTGACGAAGTCCGTGAACACGCCCGCAGCGTTCCCGCCAAGACCTGCCTGCTCGGCGGCGTCGACAAGCTGCGGCGTCGCGATAATGCCTGCCGCCAACGCGAGGATGGCTCCGATCAGCGGACCACTGTTGGAGCTGAGGTCTGGTGCGTCGTCGCCGAGCACAAGGCCCTCAAGGATTCCGCCGATGTCGAGGTAGTTGCCGTTGCTGAAGGACTCGAGCTGCCCCTCGCTACCGTTAAACAGGTTCATGTCCACCGGACCGGTAATGCCGTTAACGCGGCCGGAGCCGGAACGTTGCCAGAAGGAGATCTTGTCCCAGCCGCCCACTGGTTCCGGGGCCTTATCCTGGTATGCGGCGAGCCAGAGCGGCATATCGGAGAATTCCTTGGTGTTACCCATCTGCCCCATCCAGAAGTACTTGTAGGTGTAGATCATCGGGGTACGGCCGGTAAGCGCGCGCAGTTCGGTGGTGAATTGGCGAATCCAATTGGCTAGTTGCACCGGTGACAAGCCCTCGTCTACCTCAATGTCAAGAACAGGAGGCAGGGTCTGACCTGGCACGAGCGCCAGCTGCGCCGCAAAGTGGGCAGCCTGCGCTGAAGCTGACGACGCCGGGCGCGCGTAGTGATAAGCACCAACCTTGAGGCCCGCAGCAGAGGCTGCGTTGGCATCAGCAACAAAATAAGAGTTTGTCCAGTCGCTGCCCTCACTTGCCTTGACGAAGGCGAAGGACTGACCGTCAGTCTTGACGTCACTCCAATTAATCAGCGCTCCACCTGGATGCTGGTGTGCTGCGATGTCAATTCCCGAAGGGGCACTCGAGGTCCAAGCGCCGGCGGTCATCGTTCCTGCGATAGCTAGAGCAACGGATCCAACAACAGCAACGATGGCCTTGCGCATTCCCTTATTTGAAGTCATGCGCGTAACTGTACCGAGACAAACCCAATTATCCCTTTATTAACACGCGTATCTTTTATAATATTTTTCCACTTTTACCTCTTTCACTTCTTTCGTACACATTTTCGATTTTCCCTTGAGTTTAACTCCGTGCATGTTTAGAATGAGGGGCATGAACATGCAAACAGATATTCTAACGGCGGGGGCCTGGGGGAATGAACGGATACTACCTGGTCAATGACACCTCATGCCCTGTAGCCACTGCCGCCAGGGAAGTAAGAAAGCTTGAGTTTGAGCTCTGGGCCAAATGTATTCCAGAGCACGACGCAGATATCGAACTTGTTATCCAAAATCTGGCCACCACAACAGGCCGCGGTACCTACCAAACAAAGAAGATTCTCTTCGCTCTATACCGCATCCACGAATTGCCTCAATTGCTTGCGTTGCAACATGAGTCATACTTCCTCGACATATCCAGGCTCACTGCCATCGACCTCGCTCTCAACAAACTCGGCGCGCCTTCACCGGAAGCTCTCGAGCAAATTGACGCGGCGTTGTGCGAGTTTTTCACTCCCACTAAGCCGCGGCAGGGTCTTCCATCCAACCGCGCCATCACCAAATTCATCTACGACCTCCTCCGCCTGCTTGATGACAACATCGAGCCAGAATCAAAGGAAGAGGAAAAGCGAAATGATTCCTACTCCACCTACCCAGTACCGGGCGGCCGAGAGGCCATCAGCGCCGAGTACGACGCCGCCACAGCATTCGAACTAGACAAACACATCAAAGACACCGCCGAAAAGCTAGAGATCACTCCGGCCGAGGCCCTCGAAAAACTCATTCGCGGAGAAGCTAATTCCCAAGCCACAGTCATCCTCAACATGTACCGCGCTAGCGACCTCAAGGATGCGCCTGCGTTCATTCAAGACGTCGGCTGGGTATCCGCTGAGGTAGCGGACACACTGGAACCCACTGTCGTTCGTGACATGGAAAAGGCCGAGACCGCGGTAAGCAGCAGTTACACCACACCGGCCACGATCCGTGCGTACGTCGAAGGGCGCGACCTCACCTGCCGCATCCCTGGTTGTGACCGCCCAGCCTGGGAATGCCAGATGGACCACCGCATAAACTTCGCAGACGGAGGCCAAACCACAGCATCGAATTTGGTGAGCCTATGCCAGCCTCACCACAACCTCAAGACCGACGGCCGCGTCTGGTACATCATGGACGAAGAAACCAATGACATCATCTGGCTCTTCGACGATGGCCACTACGAATTCTCCCGAGCCGAAGGCCCCCTCGCTCCGAAGAAACGCAACTGGTTGCGAACTTTCATGGAGGCCGTGGCAGCAAGAAGAAGGGAGGCCCGAGCTAACTGTTTGAAAGACGAAGAGCGTTAAGCGCCTCGGATGCTTTCAAGTTGGGCAGGTATGCGTGAACAACTGCCAGACCGATCGAAGGAAGCGATAGCTCGTCCTCGTAGCAAAGGAACCACTTGTGCTCTTCAGGCTGAAACTTCCTCTTACTGGCAGCCAGAGAACGGAATCCATAGAGAGGTTCCATCTGCTCTCCTATTTTGGCGAGCAAAGTATCAAGTGTGGATGGCTTCTCGGCTGATCCTGCCAACGGCGCACCAGAAAGCGAAATCCACTCGCAGCCTTCTCCAGCCGCAATCACAAGCGCCTCCGAGATGAGCAGTTCCATCACGCCCTTAAACCCCTGATCATTGCGGCGCATCACGTCGAGCGTATACCCCGCAAGTTGCCCATCACGGCGGACCGGCATCCAGCTGGTCATGCCATGAATCATGCCATCATCACCAATTGCTAGGAGGAGCCGCGTGCCAGCCACCTTCATTTCTTCGATACCACCCAAGGTGAACCCCATCTCTGGGAGCGCTTTCTCGCTCACCCATTCCTCACTCAGTGCCACGAGGGCGGATGCCACACCGACGTCGAGTTCGTCCCAAGTGGTCCAGACAGTTGTGATGCTTTCCTTGACCGCCTTGTTACGCGCGGTGCGGATGTTCTGGAATTTCTTACCCTTAAATTCGGTGTTCTCACAGCTCAGCACCGCTTCCTCGGCGACCTCGAGACGCTTAAAATCTGGGTGGTTATTAGCAAAGTCAGCATTCACGGAATACCACGCCGGTGTCATGCCTTCGGTCCTGACAAAGTCTTCAAACTCACGCGAAATATCGTCGCCGACCGGTCCGCCCAGAGTCAGGGCAATTCCGTTGGAAGCACGGTAGGCCACGTAGGAATCTCGCTCGAAGAAATATCGGTTGCCCTGCCATAAAGTCATGAAAGAGAGGTGGTCGCCAGAACGTCGTTCCAGGATTTCGCGCGCCTTGACACGGTCGGCCTCCTGCTGAGGATCCGAAGGGGCGGCAAAGCAGCGCCACAGGGCCCAAATCACTGCGAGCCACCATACGTTGCCCACCCATTCGTAAAGGAACCAGCCGAAACCGCTGGCGGGGATCAGCTCGTGTGGAGCGACCAGTGTGATCACTGCAGGAAGGAATCGCAACGGCCACTCAGCAAGAGCAGTGCTTAACGACGCCCCGCCTACAAACGCCTCCTTAACCAGCAGCGTTCCGAGCAGCCACGCAGCCGAACAGGAAGCAGCCACAATGGCCAGGATGCCCGCGTATTTCTTAAGCATGCGCGGGGATTCGTGAACGCTAAAAAGCTTGTGCGAGTAGAGCAACACAGCAATGCAGAACAGCCAAGGAAGCAGCGCTTCAAACAGATTAACCCCATACAAAAAGAAGCCATCTTGGTCAAGATCCCAAAGCTGAATCAGGAGGAAGCCCAAGGACGCGAGCTGGACGACCAAGGAAAGAGACCAAGCAACACGCCGGCCGCGCACCAAGCCAAAGCACAATACAAGCTGAAGAAGAAGCGGCATCAGGTTGGCCAACATGGGCCCAAAGCCATGCATGCGAGCAATGTCAGCTGACGAGATGCACGCAGCGGACGTGGAATCGAGTGTGCACAGAACTTCGACGGAGACGTCGGAAAGCACAGGCCCCCACATGAGTCGGGTGAGGTCAGAAAAGGGCCCTTCGGCGGTGGGATTGATTGCCACGAGGACGGGGCTGATGGCAACCGCGCCCAAAATCAGGGCAACGAGGACGCGCCGCTCGCGAAGTGAGGGCGTCGCACGCGATTGAGGATGCCTCCACATGCCCAAGAAAAGACCAAGCAGGGCCGCGGTAAGGCCAAGCACATCTGCAAGAGAGCCGGCGTAAAAGACGTTGGTCAAGGCCAGCACCATGATAAGTACTCGGAAGCGGCGCTTCCACAGGCGGGGCATAATCGCTGAGGCATACATGGCTGCGCCAAAGATCCAGCCAACCGGCGTAAACAAGAAGTTGTGGAGCAAGTCGTCGCCCCATCGATTCAAGCCGGTGATCTCAATTCCACGGGCAATAACAAGAGCGAGCGGTGCCGAAACCATTTGTGCCAGAAGGCCAACGACGAAGTATTTCTTGCTGCCCAAAACCTTTTCTGTGGGGATGCCAAAGACGAGCGCAAAGAAGGTCACGACTATCGAGCCACCAATGGTGACGGTACTCAACCCAGAGGTGACGACCCATTCGTAGTCAAGCAGATGCAAAGCCCACATCACCGCGATAAGAGCTGCGGTAACTGGGAAGAACTTGAGCTTCTTAAGCGTGGACATCGGATTCCTTAATTCCGTCGAATGGGTCTCGTTCTACTTGGATTCCTCCGCGGGCTGCAGCCCACGCGAAGGTTTGTCTAAGCGCGGGCCGCCAAACCCCGAAGGAATGGCCGCCGGGCAGCGTGGCAACGTAGCTCTTAGCGCCTGCCTGCCGGAGCATCTCGGCGAGATCGTTCTGCGCGCTCTGGGCATCTTTATCCTTATCGCCGGAAATGAACGCCACCGCAAGATTGGGATATTTCTTGTTCTGAAGCAGGTGCGCAGGATTTTGTGCTTGGAAGGCGCGCTCGTCGCCTTCGAAGAGCTTCGTCACGGTGTCCGAGTGATTGCCCAGGGTGGGCTCAGCTTGACCGGAAAAGTCCATGTAACTGCCGTAACTTGCGGGATGGTTCGTGGCCACTTGCAGCGAACACGTACCGCCATAGGACAAGCCTGCAAGTGACCAGTGCGACTGATCCTCGTCTACGCGCAGCTGCTTTTTGATTGCAGCGGGCACGTCCTGCGAGAGATAGGTCATGACCTTGGCACGGGCAGAGTCGGCGCATACGGGATTTCCAGTTTCCGAGCCAGTCGCATCCACCGCGATAACGATTGGCGAGACTCCTCCGTTTGCTGCTTGGAACTGGTCCGCGGTCTGCGCGGCGCCTCCTGAACCAAACCATTGTTCAGGTCCACCCGGGTTGCCGTGGAGAAGCACCATCACTGGCAGTCGTTGTCCGCGGAAATAAGCAGGTGGCAGGTAAGCGATGGCCTCCCGCGCCTTAAAGCCTGACTTCTCCCCTTGCAGGTTCAAATGCACCGTCGCAGCGCCTTGGCCCTTGTAGGTAGGCAACTGCCAAGGTGAGATCTCTTGGGCCACGGGCCTAGGGTCGAGGGAACCGACGGTCGGGTACGTTTGGTACTCCAAATTCACCAAACCGGCCAGTGCGATCAAGGACAACAGCCCAGCGATCACGGTCGAAGTCTTAGGTTTGCGAAGCAACGCAGCGATAGCAATGGCACCCGCGATCAGAATGTAGACGGGAACGTCCCAGTGCCGAAGGAAAAGCCACGCGATGATCGCGGCAGCAACGGCGAACAAGACCGGCTTTATCTTGCGGGTCCATGCAATCAAGCCAACTGCGCCCACGAGGATGACCACGTAAATGATGCCATTAACAGGATCAGCCAGCGGAAGGTCTAGGAAAAAATTCACTCCTAAACACTAGTCCTGCGCTGGCTGAATACGCTGTGAGAAGGCTGCGAGGTTGGTACTGAATCGCTACCTAAACGCTGCGGGCACGCGCTACCACTGCGGGCAGCTCCTGGAGCACGAAGTCAACGTCCTCTTGGGTGGTGTTGCGTCCGAGGGTAAAGCGTAGCGAACCAATTCCATCGGCCTCGGAAACATTCATTGCTTCCAGCACGTGTGACATGCGATTCACGCCGGAATGGCATGCACTGCCTGTCGACGCCTCGATGCCCAACGAGTCGAGCAGCATGATGAGGCTGTCGCCATCAGTTCCGGGGAAAGAAACGTGCAGGTGCGAAGGAAGCATCGGCTCGGAGGAGTTGAGCACCACGTTGTCAATGCTGGATACGATGCCTGCGCGGAGGGCGTCGCGAAGCTGGCCCACGCGCTGGGACTCGGAAGGAATCTCGGCGATGGACTCCTCGAGAGCTGCGGCTAGAGCCGAGGCACTGGCGACGTCGACTGTGCCAGGGCGGATTCCACGTTCCTGGCCGCCGCCATAGGCGATGGGCTGCGGGGCCGGGCTGCGCTTGGCCAGCAGGAGTCCGATGCCGCGCGGGCCGCCGAACTTGTGGGCGCTCGCAGCCAGAGTGGTCAGCCCCAGCTCGTGGAAGTTAATGGGCAACTTACCTGCCACCTGGACCGCATCCACGTGAACGGGCGTCCCGGCAGCTTGCGCGCGCGCCGCGAACTCAGCGATGGGCTGGATAGCACCGGTCTCGTTGTTGGCCCACATGCAAGTGGCGACGTCGGCCGGGGTATCCAGCAGCGAGAGGTCGCTGACGTGGGAGTGTCTGTCGACAGGCAGCAGATCCACCTGCGCGCCCTTCAACTGTGCGACGGTGTCGCGGACAGCGGGATGCTCGATGGGCGTCGAGATGACGCGGTTCGTGTTGCCAGCCTTGTAAAGGCCCTGGATAGCGATGTTGTCTGCTTCAGTTCCAGAAGAAGTGAAGATCACTTCGATGGGTTCGCAGCCAAGGAGCTCGGCGACTTTCTCGCGGGCGTCGTCAAGCACGGAGCGAGCGCGCCTGCCAGAGGCATACTGGGCTCCCGAGTTAACGGCCCCGGAGGCGGCAACCCAAGCATCGATGGCCACCTGGCGCATGGGTTGGGTGGCCGCGTAGTCGAAGTAGCGAGACATTACTTGCGGGACTCCAACTCAGCAACGAGTGCCGGGGCGATCTCGTGCACGTCGCCCACGACGCCGAGGTCGGCGATCTGGAAAAAGGGCTCGTCCTGGTCCTGGTTGACCACGACGATGGTGCCGGAGGTCTGCATACCGGAAGTGTGCTGGATGGCGCCGGAGATTCCGAGGGCGATGTAGAGATCGGGTGACACGGTGACGCCAGTCTGGCCTACTTGATGTGCTGGGTCGTAGAAGCCCTGGTCAACAGCGTCGCGGGTGGCGCCGACGGCGCCGCCGAGGGCGTCAGCCAGCGGCTCCACGATGGTGGAGAAGTTGTCTTCAACGCCGCGGCCGCCGGAGACGACGACCTTCGCTGCGGTCAGCTCTGGGCGAGCCGACTTCTCGTGCGGGGTGAAAGAAGCAACGGTGACGTCCTTCGCGGTGGCGGCGGGCAGCGGCATCGGTGCGGGAGCGACGGCAGCCGGCTGCGGATCAACGGTCACGGCGCCTGGGCGCAGAGTGTAAATCGGGGTGGCCCCGGCTGCGGTGGCGGTGGTCTCGTAGGAGCCGCCGAAGATGGTCAGGTGTGCGGAACCATCGGCGTTGATGCCGTCGACGTTGACCAAGGCGCCAGACGCCAAACGCGCGGAAAGGCGGCCGGCGATTTCGTTGTTGGTCGGGGTGGCTGCCAGCACGATTGGGGCCGGGTTTGCAGCAGCGAGGGCGTGCAGGGCGTCGACCTCGGGCAGAATGATGCGCTTGTCGTAGTCCTCGGCGGTCGCCTGGACGATCTGGGCGGCACCCAGTGCTGCGAGCTCGGAATCGAAGGCATCGGCTTGCTTGCCGACGACGACCGCAGAGACGGTGCCCAGGGCACGAGCGGCGGTAATGAGCTCGCCGGTGACAGGATTCAGGACGTTATCTTCGTGTTCTACAAGTACGTATACGTGAGACATTTATTCTCCTAGATAAGGTTCTTCGCGGCGAGGAAGTCGGCGATCTGCTTGGCGGCTTCTTGTGGGTTCGGCTCGGTAATGACCTCGCCGGCGGTACGGGCTGGGCGCTGAGCAGAGGCCGTAACGGTGGTGGTCGGAGCCACTGCATCGATGCCGAGCTTGGCGACGTCGAGGGTGCTAACCTCTGCCTTCTTCGCGGCCATGAGGCCCTTGAAGTTGGGGAAACGCGGCTTATCGGCCTTGTCGGTAAAGGAGACGATCGCAGGCACAGGCGCCTCGAGCTTCCAGTGACCGTGGGCGTCCTCGCGGACGCCGCGCAGGACGCCGCCATCTAGGCTCAGGGACTTCAGATCGGTAAGCGCAGGCAGCTGGCGGTACTCGGCGAGCAGACCTGCGAGCAGGCCGGTGGATGCGTCCGAAGAGGAGTTGCCGAGGGTAATAACCTGCACGTCCTCAATAGTGTTGATGGCCGCGTTCAGGGTCCATGCGGTGGACAGCGCGTCGGCGCCGGAGAGGGCGTCATCAAGCACGTGCACTGCCTCGTCCGCGCCCATGGCAAGAGCCTTGCGCAGCGCCTCATCGGCGGCGGCTGGACCCATGGTTAGTGCTACGACCTTGAACTCGGGGTTAACCTCCTTCAGGCGCAGGGCCTGCTCGACGGAGTACTCGTTAATCTCGTCGATGACGTTGTCGACGCTGGTGCGGTCGAGGGTGTGGTCTTCCTCGAGGGACTTGGTGGACCAGGTATCCGGTACGTGTTTGACCAGAGCCACGATTGCGGGCATTGGACACTTCCCTTTCCGATAGATTTATGTTGCGTAATTATCCTCGGACGATACTACTCGCGGTCCGCACAGCAACGCGATTCCCTGCGTGCCAATGCGTGTCATCACAATCGCCATGGAACGTTTGCCCTTGAGCTTGAGCTTCTTGCGCAGCTGATCCGGATCGACGTTTAGACCGCGGACCAGTATTTCGAGCGAGCCCGCGCCGTGCGCCTGCAGCGCAGCCTTAAGCCGCTTGACGGGCACGGCCTCAATGAATGGAAATCCGGACGTGCCTGCCGGGATGCGTTCCCCGGTGAGGTACGCGATACGCGGATCGAGCTGGTGCAGGCCCTCCCGGGCCGCGTAGTGGCGCACCAGACCCGCGCGGACCACGGCGCCATCGGGGTCGATGATGTAGCTGCCGACGTCGCCGGCCTCGGGCAGGTTGTCCTCGTCAAAGTCGTTGCTGTCGAGGATGTCTGCGGCGCCTTCAGTACCTTCAGCGCCTTCAGTGTCTTCCGTGCCGTCTTTGAGCAACACAGCCTGGCGGCCGGTGGCCAAGCCCGGGGTATAGAGACACGCTTCCTTGACGTTGCCGTTCACGCTGGCCACAGAGACCAGTCCCGGCCACTGCGAGAAGTCGAGGCCGGGCGCGCACTTCACGGCCAGCTCGGCACTGTGCGCAATGCGCGAACTGTCAGCACTGTGCGCAGCAACTAGGTCCGGCAGAGGCGGCAAAAGCTTGGCGGGATCGGTGATCCGCTTGCCGTCCTTGCGGCGCGCGGGGTCAGCGATGAGTACCCGTGCAGTGGAGGTTTGGGTCAGCGCATCGGCGCGGAAGAAGGGGTGGGCCACGTTGTGCTGGGCCATTTTGATGCGGGAAGCATCCAGGTCGGAGCCGATGTAGGTGCCCTTGTTCCAGGCGTGCCCTTCGGTGCCGATGGAACAGGTGACATCGTGGACAAGTTCCACGCCCAGGCCTTGCAGAAAGCGGCGTCGGTACTGCGCCAGCACCAAAGGCGTGGCCTGCTGCGCAGAGTCGGAATCCATGAGCCAGTCGGCTGGTAGCTTGCCGCTGCGCCGGGCTTTGATCAGTTCGGCCACGCAGCGATAGTTCTCACCGTAGAGCTGCTGGAGCTTGGCGACGTCGCTCAGCTGCGAGGCTTTGCTGAACTCAAGGTTTAGGCCCACGATTTCGGGCAGATGCTGGGTGAGGAAATCGACCTCAGCGAGGGTATAACTCATATTCTGTCTACTGGGAAAGTCGTAAAGTACTCGCGGTAGCGCGGGTCGTCTTTGGGATCGCCGATGATGGGGCGAAGGTCGGAGAAGGAGGCGTCGTCAAGCGCTTCTTGCACCGTGGAATAGCTGGATAGCCGCAGCATCTGTGCCCACGTGGGCAGCGCAAGGCGCACCAGCCCGGCGCGCCAACCGTCGAGGACGAGCTGCGGTGGAAACCAACCGGCGTCGTCGGCCTCCATGGTGTGACCGTCCGGCTCCTGGCCCTCGGGCAGTACCCCAATGAAAAAGAAGGTGTCGAACCACTGTCCCCCGTCTTCGCCTGCCCAACGGGACCACGGGCGGAGCATGTCGGAATCGGCGCGCATGCCGTTGTTGCTGAGAAACTCGGTAAAAGAGATGTCATGGGATTCGAGGAGGACGCGCTCGCGGTGATAACGCGATGCGTCGGAGACAATGCCGTCGTCGCGAATGGCGAGCAGCGTGCCGGATTCCTCGAACAGTTCGCGGATCGCTGCAAACACCAAGGCATGTGCTTTGTACTTGGTTACTCCCATGCGCCGTGCCAGGGAGATAACGGAGCGGCCTGTCCACAGATCGCCTGAGTCCCACATACGGGGCGGGAAGTCACGTGGGTCGACTCCCCCGCCCGGGAACACCGCGTGCCCTGGATAGTTGCGCATGGTGGACACGCGCTCCTGAATCCATACCTCGAGCCCTTCTCCGCCGTCTCTAAGAAGCAAGACAGTCGCCGCCAAGCGTCCACCATTGAACCCGGTGGTTTCGTTATGGTCGATCGCGTCAAGGCGGTCATGGATGGGCTGGGTCATGCATCTTTCCGTTTAGCGTAGGCGGCGGGCGAAGTACCGATCACCGATGCGATCCACTTGGATCGGCTGGTGGAATGCCTGCGTGAGGTTCGCGGAGGTGAGGACCGAGTTAATGAGGCCCTTGGCCACGACCTTACCCTCATCGAGGATCATCGCATGCGTAAATCCGAAAGGGATTTCTTCTACGTGGTGAGTAATCATGACGATTGCAGGCGCATCAGGGTCGAGAGCTAAGCCTCCCAGATATCCCACTAGGTCTTCCCGACCTCCTAAGTCCATGCCTGCGGAGGGCTCGTCGAGGATGAGTAATTCGGGGTTCGACATCAAGGCACGCGCCAAGATGACGCGTTTCTTCTCCCCTTCCGACAGGGTGCCCCAAGTGCGCTCCGCAAGGCGGCTAGCGCCCACTTGTTCGAGAATTTCATAAGCGCGAGAGAAGTCCATGTCTTGATATTCCTCGCGCCAGCGGCCGAGCACTGCGTAGCCTGCGGAGATAACGAGGTCATCGACGCGCTCGTTATCGGGGATGCGATGTTGCACGGCAGCTGAGGAGATGCCGATGGCGGCGCGGAGATCGCGCATGTCGGTCTTGCCAATGCGCTCGCCCATAAGGAAGGCAGTACCGCTGGAGGGGAACTCTTCCGCGGAGGCCATGCGCACGAGGCTGGTCTTGCCGGCGCCGTTGGGGCCGATGATGACCCATCGCTCGTCGAGTTCTACTTGCCAGTCAACTGGGCCCACCAGGGTATTGCCGCCACGTCGCAGTTCGACGCCGCGGAAGTCGATGAGCCAGTCTTCGTCAGTCTCTGGCTCGGGAGCTGGGTTCACTGGATTCACTGGGTTTGTTTGATTCACAGGTTCCATTGTGGCGGATATTTCTGTTGGCCGGTGAAAGTGACACAGCTGCATTAATCTTAAGGGCATGACTACACGCCTTGCTATCGATGACGTTCGCCCAAGCTTGTCCGGTTCTGTCCCCTCTAAAGCAGTGGTGGACGAGGTAATTCCAGTAACTGCGCTGGTGTGGCGGGAGGGCCACGACGCAGTCGCCGCAACGTTGTCGGTGTGGAACTCGGACTCCCCCGCGGTTTCTTCCGTGACGATGGACTTCGATTCCGTCAATCCCGACCGAGTGCATGGCGTGTTTACTCCGGCGACCCCCGGCCGCTGGTTCTTCCGTGTAGACGCGTGGTCAGATCCGATGGCGACGTGGCGTAACGCTATTACCAAGAAGATGGAGGCCGGCCAGTCAGCGCAGGAACTGTCCAATGACTTGCTCCACGGCACGGAGCTCTTCGAGCGTGCATCCCTTCAGTCCCCAACGGATAAGGCAGCGCTGCTTATCGACGCCGCCCGTGCGCTGAGCGACGAATCCTTGGACCCCGCCGAGCGAGTGCAACTGGCGCTGTCTGAAGAGACTACGAAGCTTTTGCACACCCACCCGCTGCGCGATCTCCTCGTAGAGGGCGAAATCCACGAGGTATTAGTTGAGCGTCGCGAAGCGTTATTCAACTCTTGGTACGAGCTGTTCCCTCGCTCCACGGGCGGTTGGGACGAGAACGGCCAGCCGGTGCATGGCACGTTCAAAACCACGCAGAAGGCTTTGGAACGCGTCGCGGATATGGGCTTCGATACCGTCTACTTCCCGCCGATTCACCCGATTGGCGAGGTACACCGCAAGGGTAAGAACAACTCCGTGGTAGCAGAGCCAGGCGACGTCGGCTCCCCGTGGGCTATTCAAGACCACTCCGCCACGCACCCGCAGCTGGGCACGATGGAAGACTTCAAGGAGCTGGTGGCCCGCGCAAAGGAGCTGGGTCTCGAGGTGGCCTTGGACTTGGCCCTTCAGGCTTCGCCGGATCACCCATGGGCGCAAACCAATCCGGAGTTTTTCACGGTGCTGCCGGACGGCACCATCGCCTACGCGGAAAACCCACCAAAGAAGTACCAGGACATCTACCCGCTCAACTTCGATAATGATCCTAACGGCATCTACAACGAAATTTTCCGCGTGGTCATGCTGTGGGTCGATGCGGGTGTGACCACCTTCCGCGTAGATAACCCGCACACGAAGCCAGCAAACTTCTGGAACTGGCTCATCTCCAAGGTCCACGTAACCCATCCTGAGGTCATCTTCTTGGCTGAGGCCTTCACCCGCGCACCGCGCCTGTTTGGGCTGGCCAAGGCAGGCTTTACTCAGTCTTATACCTACTTCACCTGGCAGACCTCCAAGTACGAGTTGACGGAGTTTGCCAAGATGCACGTCGAACAGGCTGATATCTGCCGCCCGAACTTGTTCGTGAATACCCCGGACATCCTGCACGAGTCCCTACAGACCGGCGGCCGCGCAATGTTCGCCATCCGCGCGGTTCTCGCGGCCACCTTGTCGCCGCTGTGGGGCGTCTACTCCGGCTATGAGCTCTACGAGCACGAGGCTGTTGCGCCGGGTAGTGAAGAGTACTTGGATTCCGAAAAGTACGAGCTGCGCCCGCGCGACTTCCAGGCAGCGCTGAAGAAGGGGGCGTCGCTTGAGGCTTACATCCGCCTGCTGAATCTGATTCGCCGCGAGAACCCGGCCCTGCAGCAGCTGCGCAACCTCAAGTTCCACAATGCGGATAACGAGAACATCATCGCCTACTCAAAGGCGGACCCAGCCACCGGCAACGTAGTTCTCGCCGTGGTGAACCTAGACCCGCGCAATGCCCAGGAGGCCACCGTGACCGTGGACATGGAGGCCATCGGCCGCGCAGACGGCGACGTCTACACCGTGCACGATGCGATCACTGGCGCGGCTTATAACTGGTCCAACCGCAACTTCGTGCGCCTCGAACCGATGCGCGATGTGGCCCACGTGTTCGTCCTCCCACAGGCAGACTCCCATTCGTTGAACCGCCTTGCCTGGCGTGACGTTGACGATTACCGCGCATAACGCCTTTCATAACCAGCCCCGCACCCTCACACAGTTAGGTAACTTGGACACATGACCATTCCGGAACCAGACCTTTCCCGCCTTAATAATTGCCGTCACCACGCGCCGCATGCCTTTTATGGCTGGCATGAAGGTCTCGTCCGCACCCGCCGCCCTGGCGCTGAGGCAGTCCAGTTGGTTACCGCGGCTGGCGCTGTAGACATGTCCCCGGTGGGCCACGACTTGTGGGAAGCAACCCTGCCTCAGGAACAGGACTACCGCCTGCGCGTTACCTACCCGGGACAGACGCCTGTCGACGTCGCCGACGGCTATCACTTCCTGCCCACCTTGGGCACGCTGGACCTGCACCTGATTTCCGAGGGCCGCCACGAGCGCCTGTGGGATGTGTTGGGCGCGAACCTGAAGAGCTACGACACGGACCTGGGCACCGTCGACGGCGTGGCCTTTGCCGTGTGGGCGCCGAACGCTGAAGGCGTTGCGGTAATAGGCGACTTCTGTGGTTGGAATCCCACCCAGTACCCGATGCGCAGCTTGGGTTCAACTGGTGTTTGGGAGGTCTTCATCCCAGGCATTAGCGAGGGCGAGCACTACAAGTTCGCCATCCAGACCAGGGACGGCCGCCGTATCGATAAGGCGGACCCGCTAGCCAAGCGCACTATTGCCCCGCCGGAGACTGCCTCGGTGGTCTCCGCTAATCGCTACGAGTGGAACGACGCTGCGTGGTTAGAGCAGCGCAATGGTGACCTTAACGTGCCAATGAGCGTCTATGAGCTGCACGTGGGTTCCTGGAAGATTGGTTCCAATTACAACTCCCTGCGCGAAGAGCTCATCCCGTACCTGCAGGAGCATGGCTTCACTCATGTCGAGCTGCTCCCTGTTGCCGAGCACCCATTCGGCGGTTCCTGGGGCTACCAGGTGTCGGGCTACTATTCCCCTTCCGCGCGTTGGGGTACTCCGGACGACTTGCGCGCGCTTGTCGACGCCCTCCACGGCGCCGGCATCGGCGTCATCGTCGACTGGGTCCCGGCGCACTTCCCTAAGGATGACTTCGCCCTGGGACGTTTCGATGGCCAGGCTCTCTACGAGCACCCGGACCCGCGCCGCGGCGAGCAGTCCGACTGGGGCACCTACGTCTTCGACTTTGGCCGCAACGAGGTACGCAACTTCCTAGTGGCCAACGCTTTGTACTGGGCGGAGGAGTTCCACATTGACGGCCTGCGCGTCGACGCGGTGGCTTCTATGCTCTACCTGGACTACTCCCGCGACGAGTGGCTTCCCAACCAGTACGGTGGCCGCGAGTACCTGGAGGCGGTCCAGTTCCTGCAGGAGACCAACGCCACGCTGAATCGCGTCCATCCTGGTGTCTTGACCATCGCTGAGGAGTCCACCTCCTGGCCAGGCGTTACTGCACCGACGGATCAGGGCGGTCTGGGCTTCTCCCTGAAGTGGAACATGGGTTGGATGAATGACACCTTGGAGTACTTCAAGCACGAGCCCATCCACCGCCAGTACCACCATGGTGAGCTGACCTTCTCCATGATTTACGCCTACTCGGAGCGATACGTGCTGCCGTTTAGCCACGACGAAGTTGTCCACGGCAAGGGCTCGCTCTGGACCCGCATGCCGGGCGATGACTGGAACAAGGCCGCCGGCCTGCGCGCGCTCTATGGCTACATGTTCTCCCACCCTGGCAAGAACTTGCTTTTCATGGGCCAGGAGTTCGGCCAAACCACGGAGTGGAACGAGTCCAACTCGGTTGACTGGTCCAACCTGGAGGGCTGGGGCAACGAGTGGCACCACGGCATCAAGCGCTTGGTGCGCGATATCAATGCGGTGTACAAGGACACCCCGGCGCTGTGGTCGCAGGACTTTGCACCTGAAGGGTTCCAATGGGTCAAGTCTGACGACTCGAACAACAACATGTTGGGCTACGTCCGCTACGGCACGGATGGCTCCGCGCTGTTGGCGGTGTGCAACTTCTCAGGCAGCTCGGTGCCCAACTATAACCTGTGGCTGCCGCGCGACGGCGCGTGGGAGATGATCCTCAACACTGACGACGCCGTCTACCAAGGAGCAGGCAACGATCTGCCGCGCTGGATTCACTCGCAGGGCAACTACACGGAGCTCCACTTGCCGTCGAACTCCGTGCAGTGGTACCTGTTCAGGGGCTAAGCTCCCCCCCGAGGCAGGCCCGCGTTAAGCCTGCTTGTTGACTCTCGCGATGAGTTCCTGCACGCGGGAGTCGATGTCGTCGCGCAGCTCGTTCATGCGCTGGGTGCCCTCGACGCCGCGCAGGGACGGGTCTTCGATATCCCAGCGCTCAGCGGGACCGTCGTAGTCTGCGCCACCTACCACGATGACGTGCTCGACCTGTGAGGCGAGCTCAGGGTCCACAGGCTTCGGAGTGCCCTGCGCCATGTCGGCACCGACCGCAGCAAGCGATTCCGCTGCCTCGTGGTTAATGTCGCCGGCAATGCCTGGCTCTAACACCTGGACGCCTGCGGAATACACGTCCCACTCGGGCGCGTGCTGCTTGGCCAGAGCGGCAGCCATCTGGGACTTGCCGCGGTTGCTGTTGCAAAGAAAAAGTACGGAGGTCATGACTCCGTACTTTATCCGTGTTTTATGCCTCGCGTTGAGCTGTAGCGCTACTTCTTAGTAATGGCGTAGTAGACCGGCAGGGACTTCCAGCTAAACTCGACGTTATCGACGTTCTGCGACCAGCCACCAACAACATTCGGGTAGAACAGCGGGATGGCAGGCAGGTCGCGCAGCAGCAGCTCCTGGGCCTGGTTGTAGAGCTTGGCAGCCTCTTCAGAGCTCTTGGCGCCGTTGGCCTTCACGATGAGCTCGTCGAAATCTGGGTTGGAGTACTTAGCGTCGTTGGAGGCGACGTCGCTAGTGAAGTTCGGGCCGAGGAAGTTGCCCATGGATGGGTAGTCGGCCAGCCACGCAGTGCGGTAGGCGCCGTCCATGCGCTCCTTGCGATAAGCGTCGCGGAAGGACTTGAAGTCGGGGAACGGGCTTCCCACGGACTCGATGCCTAAGGTGTTGCTGATGTTGTTCGCTACGGCGTCGGCCCAATCCTTATTGTCGCCGTCGGTGTTGTAGTTGATCGGGAACTGACCTTCAAACTTGCCGTACTTCTCGTCGGCCTTCTTCCACAGCTGCTTCGCCTTTTCTGGGTTGTAGTCAAGGTTGGAGGAACCCGGCAAATCGTCGTCGTAGCCGTCCAAGACCGGCGAGGTGAAGTCGCGGGCCGGGGTGCGAGTGCCCTTGAAGATGGACTCGGCGATTTCAGCACGGTTGATGGACATGGAGATAGCCTGGCGGCGCAGAACACCCTCTTCACCCTTGAAGTGCGGGGTCTCTTCATTGATGGACATCTCGAGGTAGGTCGCCGCTGGCTTGGTCTCGCTGCGCTCAGCTAGGTCAGCCTCGTAGTTGCCGAAGGCCGAGGAAGGAATCGCCTCGAGGACGTCCAGGTTGTTGGCCAACAGGTCCATGTACGCCGCATCGGTGTCGTTGTAGAAGGTGTATTGGATACCTTCGTTCTGCGGGGTGCGCTCGCCGCCGTACTCCGGGTTCGGCTCGATGATGAGGCTCTGGTTGTGGTCCCACGAGACAAACTTGTATGGGCCATTAGAGACGGGGTTCTCGCCGAAGCCTTCTGGGTCGTCGAGCCCGGCCTTGGGAAGCGGGAAGTAGGCGTTGTACCCCAGGCGAGTCGGGAAGTCGGACTCCGGCTGGGTCAGTTCGATGGTGAAGGTACGATCGTCGATGACCTTGAGACCTTCCATCTCCTTGACGCCTGGCTCATAGCCCTTAATGGAAGAAAAGAAGCTCTCGTTGAGTTGCTCGTTGGCCACGGCATAGTTCCAGGTGTCTACGAAGGTTGCGGAAGTAACCGGGGATCCGTCGGAGAACTTCAGGTCCGGCTTGAGGGTGACCTTGTAGGTCTTGTCCCCTTCTTGCTCGATGGACTCGGCCATCTCGTTGTGGACTTTGCCCTCTGCGTCGTAGTAGATAAGGCCGGAGTAAAGCATATCGACCACGCGGCCGCCGCCGTTCTCGTTGGTCATGGCCGGAATGAGTCCCTGCTGCGGCTCGGTGCCGAGCACGGTGACATAGTTGGCGTCGCTAGCCGCATCGCCTGCATCGCTGCCGCAGGCAACAAGACCAAAGGCGAGGGCGCCGGCAGCCAAAACGCCATAAAGCTTTCGCATATATTTCCTCCAGTGGAATATGAGATAGAACACTTGGAGAAAAACTAGCATGGCAGATCACTTTTAAAGCAAAAATGACCGGAAATATTCCGGTCATTTATTGAAGCTTAAGTGTTCGCACTACTGGAGCGCGCCAGAGCCCTTCTGGTAGTTGTCGATATCGAGCTGCGGAGTTGGCTGCAGATGCCCGGTTGCCGGATTCTCCACGGTTGGGTTGGAGAGGTCAACATCAGCGTCGTCCGCGGTTTCCACGTAAGGAAGATTGCCATTGAGCACCTCGCGCACGCGTGGCATATCGATGGAGTTGGTCCAGCGGCCAACAAGAATGGTGGCGAGAGCGTTGCCCGCAAAGTTGGTCAGCGCACGAGCCTCAGACATGAAGCGGTCGATACCAACGATGACACCCACGCCGTCGAGAAGCTCAGAGCGGTGGGACTGCAGACCCGCAGCCAGCGTAGCCAGGCCAGCACCGGAGACTCCCGCGGCACCCTTGGAAGCGATGATCATGAAGACCAGCAGACCGATCTGCTCACCGAGCTGCATTGGCATATTCATGGCGTCAGAGATGAAGATGGACGCCATGGTCAGGTAGATAGCGGTGCCGTCCAGGTTGAAGGAGTAGCCCGTCGGAACGACGATGCCCACGGTTGGCTTGGCGACGCCCAGGTGCTCCATCTTGCGCATGAGGTTCGGCAGAGCAGACTCAGAGGACGAGGTCGCGACGATGAGAAGGAACTCACGCCCCAGGTACTTACACAGCTTCCACATGCTGATGCCACCGAGCAGGCGGGCAATTAGGCCGAGAACACCGAAAACGAAGAGGAAGCAGGTGATATAGAAGGCCAGCATGAGCACTGCCAGAGACTTGACTGCCTCGAAGCCCGTGGCGCCGACGACGCCAGCGATAGCGCCGAATGCACCAATCGGGGCAACCCAGAGGATCATGGTCAAGATCTTGAAGGTGACCTTCTGCAGGTTGGCCACGAAAGCCAGGATCGGCTCACCGGCCTTGCCCATTGACTGAACGGCGAAGCCGAAGAGCAGAGCAACAAAGAGAACCTGGAGGACGGAACCGGAGGTGAACGCCGAGAACAGGGTGTCCGGAACGATGGACTGCACGAAACCGGAAAGGCCGTGAGCGCCTTCCTCGGCCTGCTTGACGTACTTGTCAGCTTCGCCCGCGGTGGCCTGGATGTTTAGGCCCGCGCCTGGCTCGATGAAGTTGCCAACGATGAGGCCGACTGCGAGAGCGAACGTAGACATCGTGATGAAGTAGATGAGGGCAATGCCGCCGGCCTTGCCCACCGAGGCAGCAGCGCGAACGGATCCAATGCCAAGGACAATGGTGCAGAAAATGACCGGAGCGATGATCATCTTGACGAGGCTGACAAACATCGTGCCGACGATCTTCATGTTCGACGCAGAATCAGGCGCGATCAGGCCGAAGGCAATACCTCCGAGAACGGCAATGATAACCGCGATGTAGAGCCAGTGGGTGCGGTCCTTCTTCGGAGCCTTGGACTCCGCAATCTTTGGACCTTGTGGTGAGAGGGTGGACATGGACACTCCCTTCAGGGGGAACTAGAAACCTGCACTGAGAGTTGCTCGACAACTTTGCCCAACAAAGTGCTACGGCTCACTCAGCATTCTTAATGTAGGCGATATTAAACCGCACCTATTGGGATCTAGAAATTGGACCTGCGCTGGGGGTATACGAAAAATAACCCCGGGCCATAGCCGGGGTTAATAGCCAGTCCCCCAAGTCCAGAAAAATGGGAGAATCGGACTTTTCAGAATGAGGGTAAGCAGGAGCGCTGTCTACCCCTTGCCCCTGCCTAGTACAGGGCGCTGGCGAGTTGGGTGCGCGCCTTAAGTACACGCGGGTCCGAAGACTCGAAGAGTCCAAACAGCTCCAGCAGACGGTCCTTGAGTGTTTGCTTCTCGTCACCCGCGGTACGTTTCATACCCTCAATCAGGCGGTCAAACGCCTTTTCGGGAGTGCCGGCGACTACCTCGGCGTCGGCTGCATCGAGCTGCTTGGCGACGTCCTGCGGTTCCGCGTCCGCTGCCGCCACTGGATCCTCACTGCGATTGGCAGGGTCGAGGCGTTTGAGCAGCACCGTGGTGTTGCGCGCCTGTTTGATCTCCACGTTGTCGGGTTCAGAAGCCAGGATTTCGTCATACTGTGCGATAGCGGCGTCGAAGTCGCCGCGATTCATGGCTTCCTCAGCGACGTGCAGGCGGGAATCCGGCGCCTCAGATTCCTCTTGTGCTTCCCCACCGCTTAAGCCGCGCAGCTGCGGACCGAGTTTCTCAACGAGGGTCCCAGTCCACTGCTCAAGGGCATCCTTGGGCTGAGCTCCCTCAAAGTTGGTGACGGGCTGGCCTGCAGCGATGGCGACGGTGGTCGGCAGGTTCTGGACACCGAAGACCTGAGCCACCTGGGGCACCACGTCGGCGTTGATGTAGCCGACGATGAAGCTTAAGTTACCGGCCTCCGCCAGGGACTTGAGATCAGCTTTGAGCTGCTCGGAAGCAGGTGAGCGCGGGGAACCGATGAGTGCAATGACAGGCACCTCAGCGGAGCGGCGGATTAATTCTGCTTCGAAGTTCTCCTCGGTGACCTCGAAGAAAGCCGCGATGCCTGCGGGGGCATCGTTAGGCGCTTCTGCCTTCTTCTTCAAGGCGCCCAGGTCGAGGGCACCGCCAACGTAAGGTCCGGTCACTTCTTTTCCTCCAGACGACGATTAACAGAGTCTACTTTTTGTGTGAGCTGCCCGGTCACGCCTTCGCGGATATCGGCCTTGATGACCAAGGACGTACGGGGAGAAACCTGGCGCACGGCGTCGGTTGCCTCCTTGATGACCGCGAAGACCTCGTCCCATTCTCCCTCCACGAGGGTGAACATGGCATTTGTTTCATTGGGGAGCCCGGAAGCGCGAACGACGCGCACTGCCTCGGCTACGGCCGCGGACATCTCTGCGGTTTCATCGCCAACGACGGTTGGCGCTACAGAAAATGCAACAATCATGCCCGCTATCCTACCTACGCTCCCAACAGTGCCGGTGCCAGTGCCTACGGTCCTCTTCCCTACCACCGGTATCGCGAGGCCAGGCCACGATATGAGCCACGCGTGGCGGGATGTTTTGATTACATCCCGGACAGATATAAAACTTCGTGGCGGCGGCGCTGCCAATGTGGCGCATAATGAAAGGTTCGCCGTGGGTCCATTTAGGGCCCTCGACTGTCTGGGAACCGAAGAAGGTGGATCCGTCCTTAGGAAGAGGACGCAGTTCAGGGCGATTACGGCGGTTGCGACGTGGCACTAGAACAACCGCAGTTCGTTCGATTCAATCCCGCGGAGGTCCTGGTAGTCCAGGATGACACAGCGGATACCGCGGTCTTCGGCGAGTGTGCGCGCCTGCGGCTTAATCTCTTGGGCGGCGAACACGCCCTGCACAGGAGCAAGAAGTTCATCGCGGTTGAGCAACTCAAGGTAGCGGGTGAGCTGTTCGACGCCGTCGATACCGCCGCGCCGCTTGACCTCGACGGCCACGAACTTGTTGTCTTGGTCCTTGGCCATGATGTCTACTGGGCCAATCGCGGTGGGATATTCGCGACGGACCAGCGAATAATTCTCACCGAGTGTGTCGATGTGCTCAGCAAGGAGCTCCTGCAGGTGAGCCTCGACTCCGTCTTTGACCAAGCCGGGGTCTTCGCCCAGCTCCACGGAGATGTCCTGATGAATCTCTGCGATTGTTATGCGCAGCTGCTCACCTTTGGGGTTTTCTACGAGCCACAGTTGCTCGCCGGTGTCCTCGCCGTCAATGTCGGTGATAGCGGACTCTTCGAGCGTGCAGGGTGGGGTCATCCAGTTGAGCGGCTTGTAGGCGCGGTCGTCGGCATGAATGGACACGGAGCCATCGGCCTTAACTAGCACAAGGCGGTCCGCCATGGGCAGGTGAGCATCCAAGCGGCCAACATAATCTACTGAGCAACGGGCGATGACTAAACGCATGCCCTCTACCATATAGGTTGGCTATTGTTCTTTAGCAAAGCGGGTCGCCCGCTGCCGAAGCTGGCGGTAATCCAGCCTCTCCTGACGCTTCGATGGGGCAGCCTCAATCCAAGCCGTAAGCCCCATGATGCCGTGCGAATCCGAGGCGATCTCATACTCCTGCCCGCCAAAGGAGAAATGCAGCACTGATTGCCCCTCAGACATGAAAGCAGCCTCGTCATCGTCCAATGGGCGCGTGCCAATTAGTTCGACGTCGAGGCGATTAAAGCGCAGGTCTGCTTGCAGTGAAACGGAGCGAAGCTTGAAGTATTCAACATACTCGCCGTTGTAGCGCATCACACCATGGCGCCAAGTGTGGGAATCCTTAGCCGGCAAGGAACGCAGCAGTACTGAGGTCCCGCGCTCACGCAGCATAAAGAAACGGCGTGCGGCGAGGAACAAACAGGCCAACACAATGAGCCCCACCGCAAGAAGGAACAAACCAATTACTGATGAATTCATATTCAGGTGCTCCTTACTGCTAGGCAACCGTAGCTGATGAATGAATTCTAACGCTTTAGTTGCACCAAATGCCACTAATCGCGCTAATGAATGGCGAGATCGAAAAAGCGCTCCATCTCCTCGTGTGGAGGAAATGGAGCGCTTCGAGAGCGGAAGGGCTTTGCTGCCCGTTACTCTCCTAGCCCTTGTTGGCGCGGCGCACAGCACGCTGTGCGGCTGCACCGCGGTTGTGGACGAGAGCTTCGTCAGACTTCTGGTCTTCGGAAGCCTGTGCCTCATCAACTTCGGTGGACCAGGTGGCCCAGTTGGCGAGGACAGTGATCTTGTCCCTGGACACGGAGAGGAAGCCACCCTGGACAGCGGCGACGAGGCGCTCGCCGTCCACTGGGTGGATGGTCACGACGCCGTTCTCGGCCAGCTGGCCGACCAATGGCTCGTGACCAGGAAGCACGCCGATCTCACCCTCGGTGGTCTCAGCCGTAACCAGCGTGGCCTGTCCAGACCACAGCATGCGCTCGACGGATACCAATTCAGCGGTGATGTCAGCCATGTGCCACTCCCTACTTCTCGGTGAGCTTCTTGTACGCAGCCTCGACGTCGTCCAAGCCACCCAGGCCGTTGAAGGCCTGCTCTGGGTAGTGATCGAACTCGCCGTTGCAGATGCGCTCGAAAGCGTCGATGGTCTCGGTCAGCGGGACGTAGGAGCCTGGCAGGCCGGTGAACTTCTCTGCGACGAAGAAGTTCTGGCCCAGGAAGCGCTCAATACGACGTGCACGCTGAACGGTGACCTTGTCCTCCTCAGACAGCTCGTCCATACCAAGGATGGCGATGATGTCCTGGAGTTCCTTGTTCTTCTGCAGGATGTGAATAACACGCTGTGCAACTTCGTAGTGGTGCTCGCCCACGATGGACGGCTCCAGAATACGAGAGGTAGAAGTCAGCGGGTTCACAGCCGGGTAAATACCCTTGGAAGCAATACCACGGTCCAACTCGGTGGTTGCATCGAGGTGGGCGAAGGTGGTGGCCGGAGCCGGGTCGGTGTAGTCATCCGCAGGAACGTAAACGGCCTGCAGAGAGGTAATCGACTTGCCCTTCGTGGAGGTAATGCGCTCCTGCAGGACACCCATCTCGTCAGCCAGGGTTGGCTGGTAGCCAACGGCGGAAGGCATACGGCCCAGCAGGGTCGAAACCTCAGAACCTGCCTGGGTGAAACGGAAGATGTTGTCGATGAACAGCAGCACGTCCTGGTTCTGCACATCGCGGAAGTACTCCGCCATGGTCAGGCCGGACAGAGCCACGCGCATACGGACTCCTGGCGGCTCATCCATCTGGCCGAACACGAGGGCGGTGTCCTGGAGAACGCCCATCTCTTCCATTTCGAGGAAGAGGTCGGTGCCCTCACGGGTACGCTCGCCGACGCCGGCGAAGACGGAAGTACCGGAGAACTCGCGTGCGATACGAGTAATCATCTCCTGGATAAGAACGGTCTTACCAACACCTGCACCGCCGAAGAGGCCGATCTTGCCGCCCTTCACGTACGGGGTCAGGAGGTCGATAACCTTAATACCGGTCTCCAGGATTTCGGTCTTGCCCTCGAGCTGGTCGAATGCTGGCGGCTCGCGGTGGATGCCCCACTGCTCGCCGTCGCGGCCCAGACCAGGCTGGTCGAGGCAGTCGCCCAGTGCGTTGAAGACGTGGCCCTTGACCACATCGCCGACTGGAACGGAGATTGGCTTGCCAGTATCGGTCACGGTAGCGCCGCGGACGAGGCCGTCGGTCGGTGCCATGGAAACGGTACGGACGAGGTTGTCACCGAGGTGCTGAGCGACCTCGAGGGTGACGGTCTTTGCAACAGCCTCGAGAGTAATCTCGACGGTCAGTGCGTTGTACAGTGCCGGCAGTCCGCCACGCGGGAACTCCACGTCGACGACCGGACCGATGACGCGCACCACACGGCCGGCAACAGCCGACGACTGTGTGTTCTGCTCTTGCAGAGCTGAAGTCATAATCTAGTCACTTTCTGCGCTTTCGGCGAGCGCACCAGCGCCACCGACGATCTCTGTAATTTCCTGGGTAATCTGTGCCTGACGAGCCTGGTTGGCCACGCGCGAGAGGTTCTTGACCAGCTCGGTAGCGTTGTCAGTAGCAGACTTCATTGCGGTACGGCGAGCGGCGGACTCGGAAGCGGAAGCCTCCAAGAACATCGCGAAGAGGATGCGAGAGACATACTGCGGGAGCAGACTCTCCATCAACGTGTCCGCATCCGGCTCGAACTCGTAATCAGGGGTGACCTGATCAGCGGGCTCGGCGTCGGAAAGCGCGGACTCGCCGAGGTGGAATTCCTCGTCCTCGATGACCGGAACCACTGGCAGCAACTGCTGGGCACGCGCGGTCTGAGTCAGCATGGACTCAAACTCGGTATACACAACGTGGACCTGGTCGAAGCCACGGATGGCCTCGCCCTCGGTGTTGATGCCTTCGCGGTACTTAGCGGTCCCCTTCGAACCTGCAATGAATCCGTCAATCATGTGACGACGGACATCGTGGGTGGTTTCCCAGGACGGATCCTGGGAGAAACCAGCCCAGCTGCCTGCAACGTCAGCTTCACGGAACTTGTAGAAGCCAACGCCTTTATTACCCGTGACGTAGCGGACGGTCTCGTAGCCCTGCTTCTTGAGCAGTGCTTCAAGCTCGGCTGCCTTCTTGAAGATGTTGTTGTTGTAGCCACCGCACATACCGCGGTCAGAAGAGACCACGAGAATAGCGGCGACCTTGCCATCTTCACGTTCACGAAGCATGGGGTGATCCAGCGAGCTGGCCGCTGCGAGCCTGTTCATAACATTCGCAAGCTCGTGTGCGTAAGGCAGTGATGCCTCAACCCTTGCCTGTGCCTTGGTAATGCGCGAGGTAGCAATGAGCTCCTGTGCCTTGGTGATCTTCTTGGTGGAATTAACGGACCTGATGCGGTCACGCAGTTCACGAAGATTAGCCATGGTGTTCGCTCCTCCCTTCTTTTATCTAGACGGTTGATTCTTAGAGCTGTGCGGACTCTAGTTAGCCGTCTTGCGGGAGACGTTGAGCTCGGTCTTCTTCACCTCAGCCGCGTCGAGCGGCTCAACCGGTGCCTCGGAGCCAATGTTGTGGCCCTCGGAGGTACGGAAGGTTGGGGTGAATTCCTTTGCAGCCTTAACGAGCGCATCCTTGGACTCGTCGGACAGAGCCTGGCCACCAGCGATCTGCTCGAACACCTGTGGGGTGTTGGAGTGCAGGTACTCGTGAACTTCAGCTTCGAAGCGACGTACATCCTCGACGGGAACGACGTCGAAGATGCCCTGGTCTGCCAAGTAGATGGAAACCATCTGGAACTCGACAGGCTGCGGGGAGGACTCTGCCTGCTTGAGCAGCTCGACCAGACGCTCACCGCGCTCGAGCTGTGCCTTGGAGGCCGGGTCGAGGTCGGAAGCGAAGGCAGCGAATGCCTGCAGGTCACGGTAAGCAGCAAGCTCAAGACGCAGGTTACCGGCGACCTTCTTCATGCCCTTGGTCTGCGCAGCGCCACCCACACGGGAGACGGACACACCGACGTTAATTGCCGGACGGACGCCCTGGTTGAACAGGTCGGACTCCAGGAAGACCTGGCCGTCGGTAATGGAAATAACGTTGGTCGGGATGAATGCGGAAACGTCGTTTGCCTTGGTCTCGATGATCGGCAGTGCGGTCATAGAACCTGCGCCCATGTCGTCGGAGAGCTTTGCAGCACGCTCCAGCAGACGGGAGTGGAGGTAGAAAACGTCGCCCGGGTATGCCTCGCGGCCCGGCGGACGGCGCAGCAGAAGGGAAATCGCACGGTAGGCCTCAGCCTGCTTGGTGAGATCATCGTAAATAACCAGGACGTGGTTGCCCTGGTACATCCAGTGCTGCCCCAGGGCCGCACCGGAGAACGGGGCGAGCCACTTGAAGCCGGCAGCGTCGGAAGCCGGAGCAGCCACGATGGTGGTGTACTCCAGTGCGCCGTGCTGCTCCAGGGTGTGGCGGACTCCAGCAATGGTGGAGCCCTTCTGGCCGATAGCGACGTAGATACAACGTACCTGCTTATCCTTGTCGCCAGACTCCCAATTAGCCTTCTGGTTCAGGATGGTGTCGATGCAGACTGCGGTCTTACCAGTCTTACGGTCACCAATGACCAACTGACGCTGACCACGACCAATCGGGGTCATTGCGTCAATAGCCTTGATGCCGGTCTGCATCGGCTCTTCAACCGGCTGACGCTGCAGCACGGACGGTGCCTGCAACTCGAGGACGCGGTCCTCTTCAGCGGCGATTGGGCCCAGGCCGTCGATCGGCTGGCCCAGTGGGTTGATAACGCGGCCGAGGAATTCCTCGCCCACGGGGATGGAAAGGACTTCGCCAGTCCTCTTGACCTCGTCGCCCTCGGTGAGGGACTCGAAGTTGCCCAGGACAACGACACCGATGGAGTTGGTGTCGAGGTTCTGTGCGACGCCGATAACGCCGCCTGGGAACTCGAGCAGCTCATTCGCCATAACGGATGGCAGGCCCGAAACCTGCGCAATACCGTCAGCTGCCGAAATGACCACGCCGACCTCCTCACGGGAGGCCTCCGCGGAGTAGCTCGAGGTGTAGTTCGCAATCGCGCTACGAATCTCATCGGAGGAGATCGTCAGCTCCGCCATGTTCTTCCTGCTCTCGGTAGTATCTTCCAGCAATTACTTAATCATTTCTGTCGTTTCGGCTAAGCCATCTTGGCACGCAGGCGGGCAATCTTGCCTGCCGTGGAACCGTCGATAACTTCATCGCCGACGCGGATGGCCATACCACCGAGGAGGCTGGTGTCAACCTCAGAGTGAATGGACATCGCACGACCATAAATTTTGCCCAGCTTCTCAGCGAGTGCTGCACGCTGGCTATCATTCAGCTCACCCGCGGTGGTGACGCGTGCAATGGTGCGACCCTGCAGCTGCGCTGCGTAGTCGGCCAGAGCGGCGACATCATCGATGGGGTTCTGCTCAGGGCGGCCGATGGCCTGGAGCGCAAGCGCCTCAGAGAACATCGTTACCTTGCCGTAGAGCACGCTTGCCAGCAATCCGCGCTTACGTGCGGACGTAGCAGTTCGATCGGAAAGCAACTGGGTCAGCTCTGCCTCGTTCTTCAGGATGCTGGACAGACGGAAGAGCTCGTCTTCCACCTGGCCCAACTGGCCCTGAGCCTCAGCACCACGCAGGAGTGCGCGGCGACCAAGGGATACGAGACCCTTGACCAAGTCACGAGTGGAGGACCACTGCTCGGCTGCAGCTGCTTCGATGACCTGAGCGGCGATCGGAGCAATCTTGGAGCCGAAGAGGTTCTGCACCAGAGACTTGCGGGTGTCGGCCGGAACGGCGGCGTCGGTTAGCGCAACGCGCAGTTCGCGGTCTGTATCAAGGACATCGACGACCTCGAAGAGGTCGAGACCTGCCTGTGCAGCGCTCGCAACAGCGTTGTCCGAAGCCAGAAACTGATCCAGCTTGAATTCAACGCTCGCGAGAGCTTCGCGGCTAGCTGCCTTCATAGTTGCCTACTTTCCGGCCGGTGCCACAGAATCGAGCTCGGACAGGAAGTTGTCAATCGTGGAGGACTGCTTGGTAGCGGACGAAAGCTCGCCGCCGAGCAGCTTCTCAGCCAAGTTGATGGAGTTCTGTCCGATTTCGGAACGCAGCTCGGAGATGACCTGTGCACGGGAAGCCTGCAGCTGCTTCTCGCCAGAGGCGACAATGCGGCGGGATTCTTCCTCGGCCTGGGTCTTAGCCTCAGCCTCGATCTGCTTGCCGCGCTCGCGCGCCTGCTCACGGATCTCTGCAGCTTCTGCACGTGCGTCAGCAAGCTGTGCGTTGTACTTCTCGAGAGCAGCCTTAGCTTCAGCCTGCTGAGCCTCAGCACGCTTCATGCCACCCTCGATTCGGTCCTCGCGCTCCTGGAGCATCTTGTTGTATGCCGGAAGAACGAACTTCCAGAACAGCCACAAGATGACAACGAAACAGATCAAAGACCAGAAAATGTCATAGTTCTTGGGCAGAAGGACGGAGAAGCTGCCGGAACCCGGGTTCTCCTCCCCCGCCGCAAGCGTATAAAAGACGTTGTTCATGTGGTCTCCAGTCTTAAAAGGTTGGTTTAGGAAAACGCGAACTTTTTAGAACAGGAAGCCTGCAACGAGGCCGATAAGTGCAAGAGCCTCGGTGAAGGCGATACCAAGGAACATGGTGGTACGCAGCTGGCCGGCCATTTCAGGCTGGCGAGCCATAGCCTCAACGGTCTTACCGGCAACGATGCCGATACCGATACCAGGGCCGATTGCGGCGAGGCCGTAGCCAACAGCCTTCAAGCTGTCGAGGTTAGCGGCAGCATCCTGTGCAAGAATGATTTCGTTCATGGTGAAAGTCGTTCCCTTTCGTATGTCCTGTCCGCATTCTTACGAACAGGGAGATAGTTTCTGTGAAGTTGAGATTTTTCTCGGTCGCGCTCGTCGACCTCGTCCTTAGTGCGAATCCGCGTGGAGGGACAGTTCGATGTACACCGCCGTCAGAAGGGCAAAGATGTAGGCCTGCAGGAAGATGACCAGGAGCTCGAACAAGCTGAATGCAAGTCCCAGAACAATGGTCAAACCAGACAGTGCCGTCCAACCGTTCAGCTGCCAGAAGAAGAAGTTCGAAGCAGAGAACAGGAGGACCAGAATGATGTGTCCAGCCAAGAAGTTCGCCATGAGACGAATGGCGAGGGTAACTGGTCGCAGAATGAAGGTCGAGAAGAACTCGATCGGCACAACGAGCAAGTGCAGGACCGGCGGAAGGTTAGGAATAACCACCGAGGACTTAACAAACTTGCCGAAACCGTAGCGCTTTGCACCGGCGTAAATCATTGCGATGTACGAAACCGCTGCAAGAACGATAGGCATACCGATACGACCATTCGGCGAGACGTTAAGTCCCGGGATGATGGTCGGTACGTTCATAAACAGGACTGCGAAGAAGATCGTCGCGATAACCGGGAGGAATCGCTTCGCCTCCTTCTTACCCAAGATGTCTTCGGCGATGTAGATGCGGACAAAATCGACCGCATGCTCGCCGACATTCTGCAGACCCTTTGGAACCAACTTGGGGTTCTTAAAGGCCAACATGAAAAGAACCACCAATACCAGCGTCATCAAGATGCGCACCAGCATTAGGCGATCAAGCGCGAACCATCCGTCGGCAAAGTCGCCGAAGAACAGATGGTCAGCATCTACTTGCCCCGGGAAGAATTCTTCACCCAGATCAGGCGCGTGGAAGTGCCCTTTCATGGCCAATGTTGTAACGCTCAGCGTTCTCTCCCGTGTTAGGGCCGCCGCAATTGGATATTGCGGACGGTGCGATGGACGTCTCAAGCTCTCTGTCACGACTTCGGACTCCGTCGCACATCTTCGAAGAAGTGACAGGGATTGACCGCGCGGGAGCCGAAATCTCAATGACCTCGCAGCTAGCAAGGAAAATATTTCGGTTCCGCGGTAACCCGCACGAAATAATATCAGTTCAGCGCGTTTGAGACGTGTAGCAGGGTGGAGCCGAAATGACACCACCCCGCCCCGCTTCGCTATTTCCCACTTTTAAGGCTTATGACTAGGCAAAAGATCTTTTATGGCCTTTGTCACACACAGGAAATATGCACCACCCCGGGGGTGGAATTTACACACTTTTCACACGTTCCCCCAAGGAAGGTACCTGCCCCACATTCGGGTTATATGGCGCAAAACATAAGCCACCCCGGGCAAGCAGACAACGAATGTCCACCCACCACGGGGTACAGGCCGATAAGTTCGGCAAAAATGGGTTAGCGCGAGAATTTAATGCACGTAAGATACGCGGGCACTGACTACGCCCCATGCCTCTGTGCCGAGAGTCGCCAAGAGCGCCAGGACTACGGTCACGAACATGGCCATCTTGTCGTAAAACTCAAGGTCGCGGATCACGGCCAAGATGATAATGAGGACCAAGATCTTCACCAGCCAGCTGCCCATCACCACGATGATGGTATTGGTCGGCGAAGTCTTGGATGCAGCGAGCACAGACACCACAGTCAGCAGTACGAAACCGCCGCCGATGCCGGCGCCAATTACGACGCCCCAAATGCCGGGTAGTCCGCGCATACTACCCCAGACAGCCAGGGACAAGATAGTTATCGCTACCAGTGCCATCGAGCCGAAGTTTAAGGCACGCTTGAGCGGCAAAACTGGATCATCAAAGTCTTCAACCTTGTTAATCGGCGCATCATTCGCGGCGTTGTTAGTCATAGGCAAAAAGCCTACATCACGCCCGCGTCTATGAAGGATCCGTATGGGCTACTACTGTGGCGCCAGGCTTGGCGCGTCCGAGCTTGCCCTGGCGAAGTGGGATGAGCGTGACGCCGAAGGCAAAGAGCAAAGCCAGCACCGTAATAGTCGTTGCGAGAACCGGCGGGACTATGGAAAAAGACACGGCCCCAAAAGCTACAGCGGATACCCACAAATAGAGGACGAGTACGGTTCGGCGGTGAGTATGACCCAAGGACAAGAGGCGGTGGTGGATGTGCGCTTTGTCCGCAGAGAAAGGCGAACGCCCCTGTGAGAGTCGGCGAATAACCGCCCAGACAAGGTCCAGGACTGGAATAAATACAGCAGCGGCCACGACGATGAACGGCGAAGCGAGAGCCACCATGTCGACAGTACCGTACAAGGACATATTGATCTTGCCCGAGGCAGACGTCGAAGCCGCCGCCAGCAGCAGGCCAATGAGCATCGATCCACTGTCCCCCATGAAGATACGAGAAGGCTCAAAGTTGTGGGGCAGGAATCCGGCACATATACCCACCAGCGCTGCCGCGATGATTGCGGGCGGATATGCGGAGACCGCACCACCTTGATCATGCAAGACGGTCAGGGAGAAGACCAGGATCGCGGCGCCTGCAATAAGGCCTAGGCCGGCGGCGAGACCGTCAAGGCCATCCACGAAGTTCATAGCGTTAATCAACAGCACCGTAAAGAATGTAGTCAAGAGCGTGCCCTGGATTTGGTCGAGAAGAACCGTAGTTCCATCCCCCAGCGGGATGAAGAGCAACGTCCACGTCAGACCGAGGCCGCTCATGATTCCAGCGGCCAGTAATTGGCCCACTAGTTTGACTACCGCACTGAGCTCAACAAGATCGTCGATGACACCCACAAGCACTATGGCCAGCGCCGCCCATAAGACCGCGTTCATCTCCGGGGTAACGGGCATAAAGCCGCGAGTCAATGCTGGAAACTGACCCGCAATGAATACCGCGGCCGCAAACCCGGTAAACATCGCCACGCCGCCCATCTGCGGGGTGGGTTGAGAATGCGAATCTCGCAAGCGAATTTCTGCCACTCGGCCAGTGCGGACCAAAAAGCTCCGAACTAAGCCAGTGGCAAGATAGGTAAAGGTCGCTGCGACGAGAATAACGAGGGCTATCTCGCGCAGCGGTACTCCAGTTCCGCCCACACACTCTCCTTTTCGCTCGGGTTCTTGTCTTTGCTACTGCGCCTCAGCGCCTAGGCACTACTACGCCTCAGCGCCTAGGCGCCAGGACGGGTGCGCAGAGACTCTGCGGTCACACCAATAACCGCAGCGATTTCCTCCGCGGACAGCGCACCCTCGCGCAGCAGGTACGGACGCTCCCCGGAGAGGTCGATGATGGTGGAGGGCTTTCCAATTGCGGTCTCGCCGCCATCGAGGTAAACGGTCACGGCTTTACCCAGCTGTTGCTTTGCCTCAAGGGCGGTGGTCGGCGGGGTCTGACCGGAAATGTTTGCGGAAGACACAGCCATGGGGCCTACCTCGCGCAACAGTTCAATCGCGATCGGGTGCAGCGGCATACGCAGCATCACGGTGCCGCGGGTATCGCCGAGGTTCCAGGGCAGAGACGGCGCCTGTGGCACCACGATGGACAGGCCGCCCGGCCAGAAAGCCTCGACCAAGGTACGTGCGGTGTCGGTATAGCTGGAAACTAGGCCGCGGATTGTGTCCCACGATCCCACTAGTACTGGGACCGGCATGTCAGGACCGCGATGTTTGGTGGCCAGCAGGCTTGCCACGGCGTCGTTGTCGAACGCATCGCAGCCCAGGCCGTAAAGAGTGTCAGTTGGCATCACAACCAGACGGCCCGACTTCGCAGCCTTTACTGCGAGTGCCATTCCCTCTTCGCGCTCTGCTTGGTCGGCGCAGTTATAAATCTTTCCCTGCATGCTTTCCTCACTTCATGTTTACAGACCAACCTACTGTACTCCTGCGGAGTAGGCGCTTACACTTTGCGCGCCGTAACGAAACGGGCGATGCCTGTCAGATCCCGCAGCACGGCGATATCGGTGAACCGTCCATCAGCGTGGAGCACAGCCTGCACTGCAGCGCTGGTGGCGTCGTCGTGCTCGATGCCCACTCTCCCGCCGGGCTTGAGCAGCTCCGCGATGCGCGGGACGAGGCGGTTGATTATAGCCATACCGTCCTCCCCACCAAAGACTGCCATGTGTGGGTCGTGGTAGACCTCGGGCTCGAGATCTGGGGTTTCCGGCACATAGGGCGGGTTGGTGAGCACGAGGTCGACGCTGCCGTCGAGCTTGCGCAAGGTCGCAGGCGCAGTCGCGTCGCCCTGGACAAGCCGCAGCCCCTCGCCGGCCACGCGGGAGAGGTTGCGCTGCGCATAGGAAAACGCCTCATCGGAGAGCTCGACCGCGTACACCTCGGCTTCCGGCATTTCGTGCTTGACGTAGCCGGCCAGCGCGCCGCTACCGGTACACAGGTCGACGACACGCGGAGGCGACGCGGGAACTGTAAGAGCTGTAGGAGCTGTGTGCTTGGCGACGTCGCGAAGCATGCGCACTCCCCAATCCGCCAGGACTTCAGTCTCGGGGCGTGGGATGAACACGCCTGGTCCGACCTGGAGCTCAAGCGGGCCAAACCACGCAGTACCGAGGATGTGTTGCAGCGGCTCGCGGGCGGCACGGCGCGCCACCCAGCCCTCGTACGCGATGTCGAAGCCCGGGATGGGAGCTGCATCAAGGTCTATGTCCATGTGCCCGCAGCCGATGAGCTCGGCGGCCAACAAACGGGCATCCCACTCGGGGCTGGGAACTCCAGATGCGCGAAAGCGCTCCGCGGCGTCGCGAAGCGCTTCTGCGTAGGTGTGAAAAGCCACCTTTAGCCTTCCGCCTCCAAGCGCTCAGCTCGCTCTTGGGCCTGCAGGGCGGTGATGAGATCCTGCATGTCACCGTTGAGCACGGCATCCAGGTTGTTGGCCTTGTAGCCAATGCGGTGATCGGTAATGCGGTTCTCCGGCCAGTTGTAGGTGCGGATGCGCTCCGAGCGGTCCAGGGTACGGACCTGGGAGGCACGCTGCTCGCCGGCCTCAGCCTCGCGAGCTTCGCGCTCAATCTGATCCAGGCGGGCCTGCAGCACCTGCAGTGCACGGGCCTTGTTCTGAATCTGGGAACGCTCCTTCTGACAGGTCACCACCAAGCCGGTGGGAAGGTGCGTGATACGCACTGCGGAGTCGGTGGTGTTAACGCCCTGGCCGCCCTTACCGGAGGAACGGTAGACGTCGACGCGCAGGTCCTTCTCGTCGATGTTGACGGACTCGACCTCGTCCGGCTCTGGATACACCAGCACGCCAGCGGCGGAGGTTTGGATGCGCCCCTGGGACTCGGTGACCGGGACTCGCTGCACGCGGTGCACGCCACCCTCGAACTTGAATACGGACCAAGCGCCGTCGCGGGACGGGGTCTTGGACTTGAAGGAGATGGACATGTCCTTCACGCCGCCGAGGTCGGACTCGTTGAGTCCCAAGACTTCCCACTGGAAGCCAGCCTTGTCGGCGAAGCGCTCGTACATACGGGCCAAGTCGCCTGCGAAAAGGGCTGCCTCTTCGCCACCGGCACCGGCCTTGATCTCCATGATGATGTCCTCGGAGTCGTGCTCATCGCGCGGCGCGAGCAGGTCGGCGAGCTTTTCTTCGAGCTCGACTACCAGCGGCTCAAGGCGATCGACCTCGTCCTGGAAGTCATGGTCCTCGTATGCCATTTCCTTGGCGTCCTCGAGGTCCTGACGTGCCTGGACCAGGTCGTTGTTGACGGCAACGATAGGACGCAGCTCCGCGTAGCGCTTGGAAAGCTTGCGGAAGAGCTTCTGATCGCCGGCGACCTCTGGGTCGCCCATCTGCATTTCGATGCCCTGGTACTCGGAGACGATGTCGTCAACGAGTGAAACTTGGCTTGCCATTAGATGTAATCCTCAGCTTCCTTGTCAGCAACCATCGGTGCAGAGCTTGCCACCTGCATGAGGAACTCGCCGTTGGAGCGGGTCTTCTTGAGCTGCTTGATGAGCAAGTCGATCGCGGCGAAGGAGTCTAGGCCGGACAGGATGCGGCGCAGCTTGGTCATGATGCGTGCCTCTTCCGGAACGAGCAGCAGCTCGTCCTTACGGGTGCCAGACGGGTTAACGTCGACAGCCGGGAAGATGCGGCGCTCGGAGATAGCGCGGTCGAGCTTGAGCTCGGCGTTACCGGTGCCCTTAAACTCCTCGAAGATGACGGTGTCACCGGTGGAGCCGGTCTCGACCATTGCGGTAGCGATGATAGTCAGGGAGCCGCCGTCTTCGATGTTGCGGGCAGCACCGAGGAAACGCTTCGGCGGGTAAAGGGCGTTGGAGTCCACACCGCCGGAGAGGATGCGGCCGGAAGCCGGCGAGGAGTTGTTGTATGCACGGCCCAGGCGGGTGATGGAGTCGAGCAGGACGACGACGTCCTTGCCCTGCTCCACGAGACGCTTTGCGCGCTCGATGGCGAGCTCGGCCACGGAGGTGTGCTCTGATGGCGGGCGGTCGAAGGTGGAGGCAATGACCTCGCCCTTGACGCTGCGCTGCATGTCGGTGACCTCTTCTGGGCGCTCGTCGACGAGGACGACCATGAGGTAGCACTCTGGGTTATTTGCGGAGATCGCGTTGGCGATGTTCTGCAGGATGGTGGTCTTACCGGCCTTAGGCGGGGAGACGATGAGCGCGCGCTGGCCCTTACCGATCGGCATGATGAGGTCGATGACGCGGGTGGTCAGGATCTTCGGATCGGTCTCCAGACGCAGGCGCTGGTTCGGGTACAGCGGGGTCAGCTTGGAGAAGTGCGGGCGGTTCTGCGCGGTCGAAGGATCCGCACCGTTAACCGTGTCAACCTGCACCAACTGGTTGTACTTACGGCGGTTGCGGCCATTGCCGTGGGTGTGCGTTGGGCCCGAGACCTTGACCTTACCGGTCAGGGCGTCGCCAGAGCGCAGGCCCAGGCGGCGAACGAGGTTGTTGTTCACGAAGACGTCGGAGCTTGCCGCGCGGTAACCGGTGGTGCGCAGGAAGGCTACGTTGTTGTCTACGACCTCGAGGATGCCGCCGACTGCCTGCACCTCATCACCCTCACGGATCTGCAGGTCATTGCCGCCGCCGTTATTGTCGTTGCCGCCACGGTTGCGGCGGTTACGACGGTTGCGGCGGTTACGACGTCCGCCGTTGTTGTCATCGTCATCATCGGTGTTGCGACGATTGTTGCGACCACCACGGTCATTGCGGTCATTGCGCTCGTTGCGATCGCCACGGTCGCCACGGTCGCCGCGGTCGTTGTTCTCGCGCTTGTCTTCGTTGCCCTGCTGCTCGCTGGAGGAATCTTGGGAACCCTCGTTCGCAGCGCCATTGCCAGCATCGTTGTCAGACTTGGTGTTCTCGGCGTTCTCGCGCTCTTGGCGGCGAGCACGGTTACGGCGGGCACGACGGGCCTGGGAACGGGACTCATAGCGCTGCTCGTCGCCCTTCTGCTCGCCTTTCTGCTCGCCCTTGTTCTCGTTCTGAGCCTCGGCGGCAGCGGCGTTTGCGGCGTTTGCGAAGTTCGCGGAATTGTCGTTGTCCGCGTGGTCGTTCGCTGCGTGGTCGTGTGCAGCACCAGCCTTGCGGGTAGCCTTACGAACCCGGCGCGGGTTTGCGCCAGCGTTCTTCGATTCAGCTGCATCGGCTGCAGATTCCTGCTTCGCCGCGGCGTCGCCAGGCGCAGCGTCCGCTACGGGCTTTGCGGCCTTGGCAGCTTTGGCGGCCTTGGCTGGAACCTGGCCAGTGGTCAGTGCAGTGATGAGGTCCCCCTTGCGCAAACCAGAGACGCCTCGAAGGCCGCGCTCTGCAGCAAGCTTGCGCAGTTCCGGCAGCTTCAGGGATGCGTAATCCTGTGCTGCGGCTTTGTCCGTATTGCTCACGGATATCCTTTCGTCGCTTCACCAGCATTGATTTGCGTAGCCTGAAATGTGGCCTACGCGCTGGAAGCCAATCTGTATTTTTATGGTGCATGCCGCCACGAGCGAAGCAAGTTCCGAAGTAACGAATTATTCGGGTTAACTGCGCGGGCGGTGAAATATCTAGGCCTCTCCCCTGGGAAAAGGAATGCCACGGAGGAGAATTAGTAGAAGGCGACTGCGAGCGAGAAAGTAACACGAGGTTGCATCCTCGGAATACTCGGTTGCGCGGCGACTCGGAAACACTTGTCAAGCCAATCCGCACCAGTCGCTGTCAACTATAACGCATTGTACGCGCAAGCTGGAAGTGACACCGCTAAAGTAGACAGCATGCTTTCCACCATGCAGGACATCCCGCTCTCCCTTACACGCATCCTGGAATACGGGTCCACCGTTCATGGGCAGACACAGGTGACCACGTGGCATAGCAACTCGGAACCGGAAAAGACCAGCTTCTCCGCCATCGGCGCACGAGCCGCAGCTTTCGCGCACGTGCTGCACGACGAACTTGGAGTTACCGGGGATCAGCGTGTCGCATCCTTCATGTGGAATTGTGCGGAACATCTCGAGGTGATGTTTGGCGTAGCCTGCAAGGGCGCTGTTTTCACTCCCTTGAACAAGCAGCTGATGAATGACCAAATCCGGCACATCATTAACCATGCTGAGGTGGAGGTCATCGTCGCTGACCCACGTCTGGCAGATCAGCTCGCCAAGGTTCTAGCCGGAGCAGAATCCGTGCGCGCCGTGCTGTTTATCGGGGCCAGCAATCCGCAGTCGCACGCAGGAAAGTTTGGACGGGGCGTCGAGGTGTACTCCTACGAGGCGCTGCTTGACGGACGTTCCACCGAATACAACTGGCCGGAGCTGGAAGAGCATACGGCGGCAGCCTTGTGTTACTCCACCGGCACCACCGGCGCACCGAAGTCCGTGCTCTACTCCCACCGCGCGCTCTACCTTGAGAGCATGCAGCTGCGCGCATCCGACTCACTGTGCGTGACCCACGGCGAGACCTTCCTGTGCTGCATCCCTATCTATCACGTGTTGAGCTGGGGTGTTCCGTTTGCGGCTTTCATGACGGGTACGCCGTTGGTGCTTCCCGACGCCGATGTTTCCGCACCGACGCTCGCCAGCATCATCGCGGCAACGTCGCCGCGCGTGGCGCATGGCGTGCCAACGATTTGGATTCAGCTCTTCGTTCACTACCTCAAGAACCCGCCAAGCCGCATGACGCTTACGGAAATCTTCGCAGGCGGCTCGCCGGTGCCGCCGCAACTGATCAAGATGTGGGAGGAGCGATACGGCGTTGATGTTGTCCACGTCTGGGGCATGGCCGAGACCACCACGGTGGGCACGGTTGCCCGTCCACCCCAGGGTGCCGATGGCGATACCCGCTGGGCCTACCGCGTCTCCCAAGGCCGTTTTCCTGCCTCGCTGCAATACCGCGTGGTCAACGACGGCGTGGTCGTGCCCAGTTCCGACCGCAACGCCGGCGAGATTCAGGTGCGCGGCAACCTGGTCACGGGCTCTTATTACCACTCACCCACCTCCGAGCCGGGCGGCTCAGCAGAAGAGTTCCGCGGCAAGCAGGTCGAGGATGCCGAATCCAAATTCACCGCGGATGGCTGGCTGCGCACTGGCGACGTCGGCTCCGTCACCGAAGATGGCTTCCTTACTGTGGAGGACCGCGCCCGCGACGTCATCCGCTCTGGTGGTGAGTGGATCTATTCCGTGCAGCTGGAGAACCTCATCATGGCCAACCCTGTCGTGGTGGAAGCCGCGGTCATCGGTTATCCGGATAAACAGTGGGTGGAACGCCCTCTCGCGGTAACGGTGTTGGCACCAGGGTTTTCTCCAACAATCGAAACCGCCGAGCGCATCCGTGAAGGCATGCGCAAGGAGCTTCCTTCCTGGATGCTTCCGGAGTACTGGACCTTCGTAAAGAACATCGACAAAACCTCGGTGGGCAAGTTCGATAAGAAGGACCTGCGCTCACACTTGGCCGAAGGCGAATACAACATCATTCGACTGAAAGGCCCTGGCGAGTCACAGCGCCTAGATGACTTGCCGCAGCATTTTCCGCCCCGTGATTAGCTCCCGGATTAAACTCGAATATTTCCGGGTTAATATGGATAAGACCACTCTGCCTATAGACTAGGACGACAATGACTTATCCGCTTCTAGACAAATACGGCCGCAGGGCCCGCGACCTGCGCGTTTCGCTTACTGATCGCTGCAATCTCCGCTGCACGTATTGCATGCCGGCTGAAGGTCTCGAGTGGTTTCCCACCACAGAAACCTTGAGCGATGAGGAAACGATCCGCCTAATCCGCATCGGCGTCGAAAAACTAGGTATCCGCCAGGTACGGTTCACCGGCGGCGAACCGCTCCTGCGCAAGTCTTTGGAGAAGATTGTCGCTGCCACTAAGCAATTGCGCACCGACGAAGGTAAATCACCGTCTACCGCACTGACCACGAACGGCTTGGGCCTCGACCGGCGTATCGATGGACTGGTGGAAGCAGGCCTCGACCGCGTGAACATCTCGCTCGATACCACCGACCGCGAGCTTTATGCCCGGCTAACCCGGCGCGACCGCATCCAGGATGTCTTCACAGCCATCGAAGCCGCTACCCGCGCCGGGCTGCACCCGGTCAAGGTCAATGCAGTGGTCATGCCGGGCGTGAACGAGGACTCCATCGTTCCGCTGGCCGAGTACTGCATCGAGGCGGGCGCGCAGCTGCGCTTCATCGAGCAGATGCCGTTGGGGCCACGTGATAAGTGGCGCCGCGAGAACATGGTGACGGCAGAAGATATCTTGGAGCGTCTGCGCGCTTCCTTTGAACTTGAACCAGCCAGTGAACCGCGCGGCTCCGCACCCGCGGCATTGTGGAACGCCTCCCGCGGCGGCGAACATGTGGGCAAGATCGGTGTCATCGCCTCAGTCACCCACTCCTTCTGCGGTTCCTGCGATCGCACACGTTTGACCACGGATGGTGCAGTGCGCAACTGCTTGTTTGGAAACTCTGAAACCTCGCTGCGTGACCTCATACGCGCGGGCGCCAGCGATGAAGAGCTCATGGAGGCATGGGCCGCCGAAATGTGGGCGAAGCTGCCCGGCCACGGCGTGAATGACGAGGGTTTCTTGCAGCCGGATCGCTTGATGGCAGCAATCGGTGGCTAAAGGCTAAGGATATAGTTTGAAAAGTATGCGCTCCCCACAAGAACACTTCGATGCGATAATGTCTCACGCCCGGCCGGTGCCGGTAGAGGTATTTCCGGAAGTCCAGCCGGTCAACGAGAAACTTTTGGGCCGCGTTATTGCAGAACACGTCACTGCGCGCCTAGCGGTGCCGCCGTTTAGCAACTCTGCGATGGATGGCTTTTTGGTACACGTAAAGGATCTGCTTGAGCTGCCTGCGCGTTTGCCCGTCGCAGGCGACGTTCCGGCGGGCCAGGCCCCCAAGGAGGTGCCAGCGGGCAAGGCGGTGCGCATCATGACCGGCGCGCCGGTTCCGGAGGACAACGATGACCTAGTTGTAGTCCCGGTGGAGTTGACCGATATTCCAGCCGGCCCACACGAGCTGCCGAGTGAGGTCACCATCAACGAGACATCCAGGCGCACGCACATCCGCCCGAAGGGAGAAAACGTTCGGGAGGGCGCGACCATCGCCAAGCCGGGCACCGTGGTCGATGCCGGCCTTATTGCCGCGCTGATTTCGGCTGGCATCACGCACGTTCGCGTCTACCGCCCCATTCTCGTAGGCGTGGTCTCCTCCGGCGACGAACTGGTCGAGGGCTCAAGCCTCGAGCCGGGCCAGCTACCCGATTCGAATGGGCCGATGATCGAGTCGCTGATTCGCTCCACTATCCCGCACGCGGTGGTAACGCACAAGCGCTCTTCCGACGCCCCGGAGCAGCTGCGCGAGACGATTGAGCAGCTGTTTCATTCCCACGAAGTAGTAATCACGACGGGCGGTGTTTCCGCCGGCGCCTTCGACGTTACGCAGACCGCGCTCCAGGCCGCAGAGGACTGTGAGGCTTGGTTTGGCGGGGTCAAGCAAAAGCCGGGCACGCCGCAAGGTTTTTCCCTCTATGGAGGTTTGCCGGTTATCTCCCTGCCGGGCAATCCCGTAGCGGCGTTTGTTTCCTATCACCTGTATGTTTCGCCTTTCCTCGAGGCCTTGAGCGGGCGCCCTGCCCGCACGAAGGTCTGCAGCGGGCGCACCATCGTCGCGCGCGCCGGGGAGGAGTTCCCCATGGCACACAAGCACGGCACGGCATTTGTGCCCACGCGCTTGGAGTTCGGCGAATTCGTCGTGGCGTACCCTTTTGCCAGCGGGTTGAGCAGCCACTTCGTGGCCTCGCTCCATGGCACGTGCGGCCTGGTTGAGGTGACCTCCGAAATTCAGGCTGGCGATGAGGTCCGCGTGGTTATCTATTAATTCTCGATTAGGCCTTAATTAGACTAGAACCCATGAAACTTACCCATCTCAATTCCTCCGGCTCCGCCTACATGGTGGATGTGACAGAAAAGCAGCCCACCGTCCGCTCCGCTACCGCGCAAGGCGAGGTTGCATGTTCTCGTGAGGTTCTTTCAGCGCTTCACGACGGCACGGTTCCCAAGGGCGACGTGCTAGCGGTCGCGCGCATCGCCGGCATCTCGGCGGCCAAGAAGGTTCCGGAACTGCTTCCTCTCGCCCACACCATCGGCGTGCATGGTTGCTCGGTCGATCTAGAAATCCGAGACGACCACGTCTTCATCGAGGCAACGGTGCGAACCGCCGATCGCACCGGTGTGGAGATGGAGGCGCTTACCGCGGTCAACGTCGCGGCGCTGTCCATCATCGATATGGTCAAAGGCGTCGACCGCTCCGCTTTTATCCGCCGCTGTGGGATCACCGCAAAATCCGGTGGCCGTTCCGGCGACTGGAGCCGCGAGCTTCCTAAAACCTAGGCAATGCTGAACTACAAACCGCACGAGCTAGGAGTCATCATCCTGGCAGGCGGCCGCGGCACCAGGATGGGCGGGCGCGATAAGGGGTCGGTGCGTGTGCGGGGCGAAAGGCTTGTCGACGTCGTGCGCAGACAGCTTCCTTATGGCGCGCCGGTCTGCGTGGTTTCCCCGTTTCCTCTGGGCCTGCCGCAGGTATGCGAAAATCCGCTTTTTGGTGGGCCTGCAGCTGGCATCGCGGCAGGCCTGAAGAACCTGGAAGCACGTAGTTTAGCGCCACTTCGCTATATCGCAGTGTTATCTGTGGATGCGCCGGATTCGCCCCAAATGCTGCCAAAGTTGTTGAAAAAACTCGCCGCCTGCGGAGCGCAAAGCTCGATTCCCTCGGTAGCGGCAGCTTTAAGCGGCGATTTTATTCAGCCGCTGTGCGCACTGTGGCACTACGACGGCCTGCGCCAAGCGGTAGATTCCTTCGACTGCCTGCACAACAAGTCAGCCCGCAGGCTGTTGCACGCAGTCCCCCGCCTCATCGCGGTGCCGGGTACAGGCGCGGAAATGGACTACGATACTTTGGCTGAACTCGCCGAGTGGGAGCGCCGCCGAGCTTAATAAGTAACCGCGCTTATCAGTTACCCTTCGCGTCCCGAAAAATATCCCCGAGCAAAGGGAGAACGACACCCAAGGTGTCAGCAACTGCGCCGCGGGAGGACGCGGAATTGATAATCAGCGAGCCACAGCCGCGGTCAGTCATGCCAATGACCCCGCGGGAAAGGCCAGCCTTGTGCGAACCCTCTAGGCCTTTGATCAGCACCTGGGTTTCCAGCCCGTGCAGGCGGGCAGCAATGAACTCTTCGGTTACTTCAGGTGTGTAGTTGGTGGGACCGATGCCAGTTCCTCCGATGACCACAATGACGTCGACGCCGGCCCGTACTTGCTCGCGCAGTGCTTCGGCCACGCGGGCGTAGCCTTCCGCAACGACATCGTGGCTCGCCACTTTGAGCCCCTGAGCCAACAAAAGCTCCTTGGCCAAGGCGCCTGCAGAATCAGGCTTTGCGCCGCTCAAAACGCGGTCAGCGGTGACGATTATGGCAGCGGTGGCAGGTTTCATGTGGGCGTCCTTTACCTCGGTTTAATGGTGTGACATTTTTAACAGAAACGAGTCATAAGCAGCAGTTTCCTACCCCTTGACGGGTTAACCAGCGAAAGGTCGGTATATGAAATATTTCCGCAACACTAATGCTCCCTAATTAAACTCGAAGAATTCCGTAGAAAATTCCTCTTTTTAGGATAATTGAAACTACATTAGAAAGAGAAAGTTTCTACGAGAATACCGAGGAATAATGACTGCACTTGATACGTCGGGCAAGACCATCCAAGGATGGAACCCCGAAGAAAAAGACCACTGGGATTCCAAGGTTGCGTGGCGAACCTTGTGGGTTTCCACCTTCGTGCTGATCATCGGTTTTGCAACGTGGTATCTCGTTTCCGCAATTGCACCGATGCTCAACCAGATCGGCTTCGATCTCAGCAAGAGTCAGCTGTACTGGCTGACCTCCATTGCAGGCCTCGCATGCGGCTTATTCCGCCTGCTGTTTATGTTCCTGCCACCTATCATCGGCACCCGCAAGCTGGTGTTCGTGTCCTCCCTGCTGTTCATCATCCCGATGCTCGGCTGGTTCTTCGCCGTGCAGGACACCTCCACCCCGTACTGGTGGCTTTTAACCTTGGCTTTCCTGTCCGGTATCGGCGGCGGCGTCTTTTCTGGCTTTATGCCTTCCACCGGCTATTTCTTCCCTAAGCGCATGTCCGGCACCGCCCTCGGCCTGCAGGCAGGCTTGGGCAACTTCGGTATTTCCTTCATTCAACTGGTTGCGCCGTGGCTGATGGGCTTTACCCTCCTGGGAATCGGCTTCGTGGCACCACAGCGCACAGATGATGGCGCAATCTTCGTGCACAACCCAGCAATCTTCTTGGTTCCATGGGCACTAGTTGGTGCTGTTCTCGCATGGATGCTGCTCAAGGACGTTCCAGTCAAGGCAAACTTCCGCCAGCAGATCGATATTTTCGGCAACAAGAACACGTGGATCTTGACCGTTGTCTACTTGATGACCTTCGGCGCTTTCTCTGGCTTCGCGGCTCAAATGGCGCTTCTTATCAACCAGACCTTCGGCGCCGATTCTCAGTTTGCTGGCCAGTTCGATGACCTGCCGCGCGGGGCTGCCTATGCCTTCCTCGGCCCGCTGATCGGCGCGCTGGTCCGCGCGCTGTGGGGCCCGCTGTGCGATAAGTTCGGCGGCGCTATCTGGACCTTCGTCGGTTGTGTAGGCATGACGGTGTTTACTGCCCTTTCTGCACTCTTCTTAAACCCCTCCGACCCGAGCGAGTTCAAGGGCTTTTTGACCTGCATGCTCATCATGTTCTTCTTCACCGGTCTGGGCAATGCCGGCACCTTCAAGCAGATGCCAATGATTTTGCCGAAGCGTCAGGCAGGCGGCGTCATCGGTTGGACTGGTGCCATCGGCGCCTTCGGCCCGTTCGTCGTAGGCGTGCTGCTTTCCATGATGCCGGCCGCCACGTTCTTCTGGGGTTGCGTTGTGTATTTCGCAATCACCTCTGTCCTCGTGTGGATCTACTACGCCCGTCCACGCGCGCCTTTCCCCGGCTAAACCACGCCTTCCTAAAGGAGTAACCCACCCCCATGACTGAAAATAAATCCGGCCCCAGCTCCCTTTTCAAGCTCGGCGCCTATCTGCGCAAAGGCGAAGCCAGCGACTCTGGCCAACAGCTGTTTTTGAAGGGCGGCAGGCAGGCAGATGTCTTCTACCGTAACCGTTGGGCCTTCGACAAAATGGTTCGCTCTACACACGGCGTCAACTGCACGGGTTCTTGCTCGTGGAAAGTCTACGTCAAAGATGGCGTCATCACCTGGGAATCCCAGGCCGTGGACTACCCGACCACCGGCAATGACATGCCGGAATACGAGCCGCGCGGATGCCCTCGTGGTGCTTCTTTCTCCTGGTACACCTACTCGCCTACCCGCGTGCGTTATCCCTATGCGCGCGGCGTTCTGGTGGACATGTTCCGTGAGGAAAAAGCTAAAAACGGCGGCGACTCTGTCCTCGCATGGCGTGCCATCCAGGAAGATCCTGAAAAGCGCAAGGCTTACATCTCCCAGCGTGGCAAGGGCGGCCTGATTCGTATCAGCTACGAAGAGGCAATCGACATCGCTGCTGCGGCGCACGTTTACACCATTCGCAAGTACGGTCCGGACCGCATCTTCGGCTTTACAGTTATTCCTGCCATGTCGCAGGTCTCTTATGGCGCCGGCACCCGCTTCCTGCAGAGCATCGGCGGCGTCGCTCTGTCCTTCTATGACTGGTACGCCGACCTGCCGCCGGCATCCCCCCAGACCTTCGGTGATCAGACTGACGTGCCGGAATCCGGTGACTGGTACAACTCCTCCTATCTCATGATGTGGGGCTCCAACATCCCTGTTACCCGTACCCCGGATGCACACTTCATGGTGGAGTCACGCTACAAAGGCACCAAGGTCGTCGTGGTTTCGCCGGACTTCGCTGACAACACGAAGTTCGCCGACGAGTGGGCCCGCATCGAGCCGGGTTCTGATGCCGCTTTGGCTTTTGCCATGGGGCATGTCATTTTGAAGAAGTTCCACGTTGAGCGCCAAGAACCGTACTTCTTGAACTACATGCGCAAGTACACGGACTCGCCTTTCTTGGTCACCTTGGACGAGCGCGAGGACGGAACCTATACCCCAGGCAAGTTCCTCACGGCTTCCCAGGTCTCCGATGCGGAGCTGAATTCCTCGCCAAACGCCACCCACCGTGGCCTGGTCATGGAAGAAGACGGCAAGGTAGTCGATCCGGGCGGCACCGTCGCTGACCGCTGGGACAACAACTCGGCGAAGTGGAACCTCTCCCTCGACAACGCCGATCCTGTCATGTCCATCGCAGAGACCGATTCCTTCGAGACCGCCGAGGTACTCTTCCCGCGCTTCGACTTAGATGCGGATCCAGCCGACATCGGCACCGACAAGCCAGTTGGCACGGGCATTGTGCACCGCGGTGTGCCGGTTCGTCGCGTCGACGGCAAGCTCGTGACCACGGTCTTCGACGTCATGCTCGCGCACTACGGCGTCAATCGCGAAGAGCTTAACTTGCCAGGTTCCTGGCCGAAGGACTTCTACGATGCCTCCGAAGTGGGCACGCCAGCCTGGCAGGAGGGCCTCACCGGCGTGCCTGCCGATACCGCCATCCGCATCGGCCGTGAGTTCGCGCAGAACGCCGCAGATTCCAAGGGGCGCTCCCAGATCATCATGGGTGCCGGCGTCAACCACTACTTCCACGCAGATACCATCTACCGCACCTTCTTGGCGCTGACCTCGATGTGCGGTACCCAGGGTGTCAACGGTGGCGGCTGGGCTCACTACGTGGGCCAGGAGAAGCTGCGTCCTATCAACGGCTGGACCCAGTGGGCCATGGCCACCGACTGGCAGCGTCCTCCGCGCCACATGATTTCGACAGGCTTCTATTACTTCGCCACCGAGCAATACCGCTACGACAACTCCCGCGCCTCCCATCTGGGTTCGCCCCTGGCCAGCCACGGTGTCATCGGTGACAAGATGGTCTCCGACACCATGGCTGAGGCTATGCGTCGCGGCTGGATGCCGGCTTACCCGCAGTTCAACCGCAACAACCTATTGCTTGCGGCAGAGGCAAAGGAAAAAGGCGTCGACATCAATGACTACGTTGTAAGCCAGCTCAAAGATGGCGACCTCGAGTTCTCCTACGACAACCCTTCGGCAGAAGAAAACTGGCCGCGCATTCTTTTGAACTGGCGTACCAACCTGCTGGGTTCTTCTGCAAAGGGCACCGAGTTCTTCCTGCGTCACTTGCTCGGAATCGACTCCGATGCCACGGCCGAAGAGCTCGCTGCCGAGGATCGTCCACGCACCATCAAGTGGGTTGATGAGGCTCCTGAGGGCAAGCTCGACCTCATGATGACCACGGACTTCCGCAATACGTCGACGACCTTGGTCTCTGACATCGTGCTGCCAGCAGCTACCTGGTATGAAAAGCACGATATGTCCTCGACGGATATGCACCCATACCTGCACTCCTTCAACGCGGCCATCAACCCGCCGTGGGAGGCCCGCACCGACTTCGAGGTCTTCCGCGACCTCGCAGCTTCGCTTTCTGCCAAGTCCGCAAAGTGGCTCGGCGTGCAAACTGACATCATCACGCAACCGAGCCACCACGACTCCCCCGATGAGTTGAGCATGCCAAACGGCATTGTGCCCGACGTCGAAAAGCTCGGCTTGGTGCCAGGGGTTACCATGCCGAAGCTGCATGTGGTGGAGCGTGACTACACCAAGATCTATGAGAAGTGGACTCACTTGGGCCCGCTGCCGGCCAAGGCCGGGACTGTGGTGCATGGCACCAAGTTCAACGTGGAAAAGCAGGTCAAGGAGCTTGAGCTCATCTGTGGAACCTCGAAGACCTCAATGGGTGAGCTCATTGACCTGAGCAAAGACACAAAGGTCATCGACGCCATCTTGCACCTGTCCGGTGTATCCAACGGCGAGCTGGCAAAGCAAGGCTTCGAGTATCTGTCTTCGCGCACCGGCCGTGACATGACACCGCTTGCGGCCTCCGATGAGGACGTGCGCATCAGCTGGGATTCCATCAAGGAGCGCCCGACCGAGGTCCTCACCTCGCCGGAATGGACGGCTGACAAGCGCAATAAGCGCCGCTACACGGCGTTTAGCATCAACGTCGAGTTCGACAAGCCATGGCACACGCTGACCGGCCGCATGCACTACTACATCGACCACGATTGGTTCATGGACTACGGCGAGGCGCTGCCTATCTTCCGCCCGCCGCTTGATCATCTGCATATGCACGGCGAATTCGCGCCGGGCCAGACCTTGCAGAATGAGCGCGGCGAAGTCGAGGTCACCCTGCGTTATCTCACCACCCACAACAAGTGGTCGATTCACTCGCAATACTTCGACAACCTGCACGTGCTGTCTATTTCCCGCGGTGGCCAGGTGGTCTGGATGTCGGACAAGGACGCCGCAAAGATCGGTGTGAAGGACAACGAGTGGGTTGAGGTCTACAACCGCAACGGCATCGTTTCCGCCCGCGCCATCGTGTCCCACCGCATCCCGGAGGGCACAATGATCTGCAACCACGCCCAGGAACGCACCGTAGGTACCCCAATCAACGAGTTCACCGGCCGCCGCGGCGGCACGCACAACTCGCTGACCCGTATCTCTATCAAGCCGGTCCACATTGCCGGCGGCTACGGCCAGCTGACCTATCACTTCAATTACATCGGCCCAACCGGCAACAACCGCGACGAAGTCACCCGCGTGCGCCGTCGCTCCCAGGAGGTTTCTTACTAATGAAAGTCATGGCCCAAATCTCCATGATCATGAACCTGGACAAGTGCATCGGCTGCCACACCTGTTCAGTCACGTGTAAGCAGGCATGGACCAACCGCGAAGGCACCGAGTACATCTGGTTCAATAACGTTGAAACTCGTCCCGGCGTGGGCTACCCCCGCACCTGGGAGGACCAGGAAAAGTGGAAGGGCGGCTGGGAGCTTACCGGCTCTGGCAAGCTCAAACCCAAGGCCGGTGGACGCTTGAAGAAGCTGGCTACCCTGTTCCATAACCCGAACCTGCCGACCATCCAGGACTACTACGAGCCGTGGAGCTACCAGTACGAGGATCTGATGGGTGCCAAGGCTGGTCAAAAGACCCAGCCCACCGCAAAGCCGGTCTCTCAAATCGATGGCCGCGAAATAAACAAGATTGAGTGGTCTTCCAACTGGGATGACAACCTGGGTGGTTCTGTTGAGACCATGGACCAGGACCCTACCCTGCACCAGATGAATCTGCAGGTAAAGAAGGAGATCGAGGACTCCTTCATGTTCTACCTGCCACGCATCTGCGAGCATTGCATGAACCCCACCTGCGTGTCTTCGTGCCCTTCCGGCGCGATGTACAAGCGCGCTGAAGACGGCATCGTGCTCGTGGATCAGGACCAGTGCCGCGGCTGGCGCATGTGTGTCTCGGGCTGCCCTTATAAGAAGGTTTACTTCAATCACAAGACCGGCAAGGCCGAGAAATGTACGCTCTGCTACCCGCGCCTTGAGGTAGGCCAGCCCACGGTTTGCTCTGAAACCTGCGTGGGCCGCCTGCGCTACTTGGGCGTCATCTTCTACGATGCCGATCGCGTGGCCGAGGCTGCCTCGACGCCGAATGATCAGGACCTCTTTGAAGCGCAGAAGTCCATCATGCTGGACCCGCACGACCCTGCTGTCGTAGCTGCCGCACAGAAAGAAGGCATCCCGCACTCCTGGATCAATGCCGCGCAGAACTCGCCAATCTACGACCTCATCTTCAAGTACAACGTCGCGCTTCCGCTGCACCCTGAGTACCGCACGCTGCCGATGGTCTGGTACATCCCGCCGCTTTCGCCCATCGTGGACCAGGTAAGCGCCACTGGCAATGACGGCGAGGACCACAAGATCCTCTTCTCCGCGCTGTCTAACATGCGTATTCCGCTGGAATACCTCGCAGGTCTTTTCACCGCAGGCGATACCGTGCCAGTGGAAAAGTCGCTGCGCCGCCTCGTCGCTATGCGTTCCTACATGCGCGATATCAACTTGGGCAACGAGCCACAGGAGGAAATTGCACAGGCCGTCGGCATGACCGGAGAGGACATGGTGGCTATGTACCGCCTGCTTTCCATCGCCAAGTACGACGACCGCTACGTCATCCCGACTGCCTCCCCGGAGACCCCGCGTGGCATCGCTTCGCTGGATCCTTTCGGCGACGTCGACCCGGCACGCGCTTCCGAGGACGTCTTCCACGACTTGGGCATGGGCGCGCCAGAGGCCTGCACGCACGGCGCGGCAGCAGGTTCCGGCACGGTTTCCCTGCTGTCGTGGACTGGTGACCGCCCCGATTCGATGTTCCCAAACCGCGACTAGGGGGTAAGTCTGAAAGATGAATATCTTTGAAAAACTTGCCGCCCGTGCGGCTCAACCTCCGCAAGATGACGCCGTGGCAGGATTCGGCACCGTCAGCGGTGTGCCTGCCGGCATCGGCTCTTTAGGCGGAGCTGCCGATGTCAAGCGCACGGCACGCACGCACACCGGCCAGGTCCCCACTGACTTCGTGACACCGGTGGCGGTCGATGAGACCCAGCGGCGTATCGTCGCCATGGCGGCCAGCGTCTTGCTGCGCTACCCGGAGGAGGATTTTCTCTCCCATTTGGACGTGGTCCAGGACCAGCTCGACCAGCTACCAATGGCGCTGGCAACGGATTTCATGGGCTTTATCGACGCCGCCCGTACCGCGGGGCTGCGCGCACTGCAGGAGCACTACGTTGAGACCTTCGATCAGCGTCGCCGCTGCTCGCTGTTTTTGTCCTACTACGCCGTCGGCGATACCCGGCAGCGCGGAATGGCCATCTTGTCTTTCTCCCAACAGCTTGAGTCATTTGGTTTCCAGCTGGCAGAAAATGAATTGCCGGACCACCTCTGCGTGGTTCTGGAAGCGCTAGGACTCGCCGAGGGCAAAGACCATGCGCGCGCCGTTGAGATGCTGGCGAGCTATCGCGAGGGCATAGAGGTGCTGCGTGCTGCACTTTCACAACAGGATTCGCCTTATGTGCGCCTAATCGTCGCCGTGTGCAAGGCGCTGCCGGAGGTAGATGCCGAAACCGCTCAGAAATACGTCGATCTCATTCGTACCGGCCCTCCAGCTGAGATGGTGGGCATTGCTGATCTTCCTTTCCCCACTGCTCAACCTGATCTCGTTTAAGGAGCACTCATGGATTATTTCAACAGCTTTTTATGGGGTGCCTTCCCGTGGCTGGCCATCGCCGCGTTTTTCGTCGGCATCTTCTGGCGCTGGCGCACCGACCAATTCGGTTGGACCACGCACTCTTCCCAGATCTATGAATCGAAGCTGCTGCGCCTTTCCTCCCCGCTGTTCCACTGGGGCATGGTCTTCGTGGTCATCGGCCATCTGATGGGCCTAGCTTTCCCAAAGTCGTGGACGCGTGCGGTAGGCATCAGTGACCACGCTTATCACCTGTTAGCGACGATCCCTGGCTCTATCGCGGCGGTCGCCGTGATTCTTGGCTTCCTGGGTCTGCTCTACCGCCGCATCGTTAATCGCTCAGTGTTCCTGTCCACCTCGAGCTCGGACAAGGTCATGTACTTCTTCCTGGCGCTAGCGCTGCTGTCTGGCACCATCGCGACGTTTAGCACCCAGGTCTTCGGCGGACCACAAGGCTATGACTACCGCGAGACCATCTCGCCGTGGCTGCGCCAGCTGCTGATCTTCAACATCCACCCGGAGTGGATGGCTGATGTTCCCTGGCAGTTCAAGGTCCACGTCTTGTGTGGTTTTACCATCATCGCCGTCTGGCCTTTTACTCGCCTGGTTCACGCTTTCTCAGCGCCGGTTGGCTACGTCACCCGTCCGTACGTGGTCTACCGTTCCCGCGACCAGCGCACTACGGATATGCGCTCGCACACTGCGTGGGAGCCGGTGCGTTCCCACCGCGCGCAGCTCGACGCCAACGAGACTCCTGCCCACGGTGCCTAAGCACTAGATCGATTAAAGGAGCGAGGAAGATTTCTTCCTCGCTCCTTTTGTCTAAGCGCTACTGCGTGACCACAATCTTTCCGTGCTGGCCCTTTTCGGCCGCGGTCATGATGTGATTGACAAAACTGTAGGTACCCGGCTCGTTAAACGTCATCTCCACGAAGCCGCCCTGCGCGGGAAGCAGATCCAGCGCCTGCGAACCCGAATCGCGACGGTCCTTAATGAGGTAGTCGCCCTCCTTATACGCGGTGTCGAACTGCTCGCCCACCACGTGGAAGGACAACGGCTGGTCTGGGCCCACGTTGAGCAGCCAGATGCGAACCTTATCGCCCACCTTGGCATGCAGCGGCTCAAGGTCGTACTGATTCGGATAGTAATTAAACGCCATCAGGTCGTACTCGCCGTTTGAGACGCGGTCGGCGTCGGCACCGTTCTCGTCGCCTAGGAAGATGTCAGAGGCAATCATTGCGTACTCCGCATCGGCGTCGCCAAGCTCTGGCGGATCGATGACCACCGCACCAGCCATACCGTTGGCAATGTGCAGGCTCATCGGCGCCGTGGAGCAGTGATACATCCAGATGCCCGCGCGGTTAGCGGTGAACTCGTAGGTTAGCGACTGGCCTGGGTCGATGGACTTCATGTTCTCATCCGGATTGACCTCACCGGCGTGGAAGTCGATGGAGTGGCCCATCGTTCCCTCATTCTTGATGGTGATCTTGAACTTGTCGCCTACCTTGCCGCGCAGGGTTGGCCCTGGGGCTTGGCCGTTGAATAGCCACCGCGTTTGTTTTACCCCGGGTGCGACCTCGACCTCTTCCTCGGTCATGGTCCAGGTCTCCTCGTGGGTGGTTCCTTCGGCCTTGGCCAAGCGGGCATCGAAAGCCTTGAAGTCGTCGCGCTTCTTGGTGCGCTCCGCTGCACTCGGTACGTCGGGGTGGCTCGCAGAGTGATGGTGCTCGTGCTGAGCATCGCCTGCTGTGCCTGCAGAGCCTGCGGTGCTGGCAGCTCCCGCGGCGTCGTCAGTCGTGTTTATCTGGAGCACCATACCCTGTGCTTTGTGCCCGGCGATGGTGCAATAGCCCTGGGTGGATTCATTGATGATGCCTGCGTCGAGCTCAACGGTCTTGCCTGGCTCCACACGGCCGGTCTCGTTGTCACCAATCTTTAGGTCGTGGACCTGGTCGCCGACGTTGGTGAAGTTGACCACCAGGTGGGCGCCCTGTGGCACGTCGATGGAGGCCGGGACGAAGGCCATGCCGGAGACTGAGACGTCGACAACGGTCGCTTCCACGCCCGCGCTTTCCGACGCCCTTTGCGCCTTGCCCGTGCTATTAAACACCGCGAGCGCGATAATCGCGGCAAGGGCAATGCCGATGAGCAACCAGGAAGCCCAATTGTTTTGAGCCGGCGGCTTCGGAGATTGATTCGAAGAAACGCTGAGCATTTAGTTCTCCAGTCTTTTCTGCTTGTAAACGGCCACTACGATGGCCAAGACGTTGGTGATGAGGCCAAGCCCCATCATGATAAGCCCGGCAACATCCGCGCCGAGTAAGCACAACACTGCGCCCAAGTTGATAAGCACCAAACGTGCATAACCGCCGCGGTCAGCGACTTTTCGCCCTAGTGTGACTTTCGCCGGACCGCCGCCCAACAGGGTGGGCAGGAGGTGATGGAGCACGCCGGTGACCAATTGCAACAGGCCAGCGCCGACGAAGGCGGGCATGAGCAACAACGTCACCGCGCGGGGGTAGACGCCGATTACGGCGCACACCGCGTCCGCAGCGCATAAGCTGAGCATCCACAACAGTCCGGCGACGACCGAGACCGTCGCCGTGGTCTGCTGCGGGTTTCCCGCCACCACCGTGGCCAGGATGGGCTGAATGATGTAAATTGCGGCGAGCACGACGAGCAACTGGGCCATGCCCGCTGCCCGAGTAAGCCCCACTGCGTAAAGCCCCACCGCGAGGGCGAGGCCTACGCAGTGCACTATAAGTGCCCGGGAACAGCGGGCGCGCGCTGCCGGGGCGATCTTGGTGCTCGACAGCGTGGGCAGCAGCGTGACCACTGTTCCGAGGATGGTCAGCCAGGCAAAGCCCCACACCATTCCGCGGGAGTGCGCGGCGACCAGCAGTGAGTAGTTGCCCACGCCGTTAGCCGCGAAAATGACCATCACGACTGAGGCCATCAAGAACACAGCGGCAGCAATGTAGAAAGGTACTGTCACGGCAAAAGAACCCGCGAGCGAACCTTTGAGCGCGCGGTAGATGTCCCACGCGTGCCAGAAGAAGGTGACGATGATGAGAAGCGAGGCGGCGTCGGAAAGCGGGCCCCAATCATAGCCCGCACGATCGACGAGCAGGAGGACCAAGCCCACCTGAATTAGCGCCACGCGCCAGGCCACCGACTTGTAGCCACGGGCCTGCATGCGGGTCAGTGCCTCAGTAAAGTGCGTGGAATACACGATGATCGCCGTGGTCATCGCGCCAATCGTGAACGGGTGAATGAGATCCCACCACACCACGTTGACACCGAGATTTCCTGCCACGTTGATGGCAACGCCCACCAACACCCAGAAGCCAATGACGCTCGCTGCGATCGTGTGCCAGCGTCCGCGGGCGGCTAAAGATACGTCAGCGATGTGCACGTCGTGCCTCCCGGATGGTCAAAACAAAGCCACTTAAAACGAACAGCAGCACCGCCACCACGTTAGTCATACCGCCTACCTGATACACCCCAGTGTGAGCAACGATATCCGCGCCGACGCGCACCATAAGGCCCGCGTGCAGTAGCACCACAGGCCCGTAGAGAACGGGGTTATAGGGCAGCTTCTTTCGAATGACAGACGTCAAGATGATCGGTGCGTGCGCAAAGATCATGGACATGACAAAGCCCAAGAAAATGGTGTGCACCGAAGCGTCGTAGCTAAAGCCGCTGACCTGCCCCATGCCTAGCCACGCCAGTCCAGCTAACGCCAGCCAGAAGTAACCGGCCAGCATGCAGGCTGCGGAATATCGGGGCAGCCCCTTAGCGCGCACGAGGTTCTTGGCCACGTCCACGCGGACAGTGGTCCAGGAGATGGCGAGCAAAAGCGCACCCATCAGGCGGTAGCCCACTGCGGGTACGAGGATGTAGATAACTCCCGCGGCTGCCAGGGCGAGGACCAATGCAGTGATGAGGTTTTCCGCGCGAGTGCCGGCCATGGTCACGCGGGCGAGCTCCATGCGTTCGCCGATGATGGTGGCAACGACGTAGAGGACACACAGCGGCATGGCCGTAGCAAAGGAGGGCGTCATCGCCCACAGTAAGGAAGCGGCGACTCCCCCAATCACGCCGGCAGCCTGGACGAGGACAGCGAGGGTGGGCTGGCGGCGATGGACCTCCAGATAGATAAAGCCCAGGACGAGGAAGCTCAGTGCAAAGCACACCGCGGGTACGGGTCGCGTTACCCCGGCGAGGAGCGTTAGCACTGCCAGCACGTGGAAGGCCGGGCCCGCCCAGGCCCACGTCTTCTTCACTGCGACGGCACGCTCCAAGCCGATGGCACCTCCCACGAAACCGAACACCATCAGTGGGCCATGGGCGTTGGTTACTGCGCTGGCTGGGGCGACGCCCAGCAGTGAGGCACCGGCGAAAAGGCCGACGAGCAACGCCGCGCCGGCGAATGCCAGAAACACGAAACGATGCGCACTATTTTTCACAACTTTTATCGTACTAATATTGGGTCTAAGGTGAAACTCGAAACGCTTTCGAGCACCTCCAACGAAAGGAATAACATGCAACTGCCCATCTCTGATGCGCACAAAGGCAACGACATCCCTACCCTGAACGCCTCTGAAATTCCGCACGCAGTCCGCCACGGCGCCATCCACGGCGCGCTCGGCACCCTCAACGTTGGCGAATCGATGATCCTCATCGCGCCGCACAACCCAGTGCCACTGCTCAAGGAGATTGAGGCACGCGAGGAGTCCTTCGACCTTGCCTACCTCAAGGAAGAACCACAAGATTTCCACATCAAGTTCACCCGCACCGCCTAGTGCTGGCGTAAGTTAGATAGCCATGAAGAAGATCCTTACCCCGCTCATTGCATCGGCGCTTGCGGCTTCGTCGCTGAGCGCCTGCGCCAGCGACCAAGCGGAACTCAACGTTTTTGCCGCGTCCTCGACGCGTGTGCTCAACGATGCCCTCACGGCCACCACCCCAGTGCTTTTCAACAACGGCGGATCAGCATCCCTCGTCGAGCAGATTCACCAAGGAGCACCGGCAGACCTCCTCATCACGGCCTCAGAAAAGACCATGGACAAAGCCGTGGACAACGGCGATGTGGACAAGCCCCGCGTGCTAGCCACCAACACCATGGTCATGGTGGTCCCACCCGGTAATCCGGCAGGGATTTCCTCGGTCCGAGACTTGCGCGAGGACGACTACTTCGTGCGCTGCGATCCGTCCGTGCCCTGCGGCGACATCGCGGACAAGATCATGGAGGACCTCCACCTCACCATCACTCCCGATTCGCAAGAAGGCCAGGTAGCTGACGTCGTGGGCAAGGTCGCCAGCGGCGAAGCCGACGCCGGCTTTGTCTACTCCACAGACGCCGCGGCCAACCCAGACCTCGAGGTCATCCCCATCGAGGGCGCTGAGAAGTACCGCAACAAGATTATGGGCGCCGTGGTCACGCACTCCGAGCGACGCGACGCTGCCGAGCAATTACTGGATACGCTCTCCGACGACTTTGATGAAACCTGGACGAAGTACGGCTTCCAACCCGCCGACTAAACTGCTCTGCATGGCTTCTCACGAAACCCCCACTCGCGCCCCGTGGCCCTTCGCCATCGTGGGCGCCGTGGCGGTTTTATACGTTGCTATTCCCGTCGTGGCACTAGCAACGCGCGTACCGTGGTCCCGTCTCGGGGCGGTCGTCGGTCAAGACTCCACCCACGACTTGCTGCGCGTGACTTTGAGTTCTGCAGTTTTGGCCACCGTCCTTGCCACGTTCCTGGGCGTCGGGCTCGCCATGTGGCTCCACGGCCTCAAACACATGGGCCAGGCTGTGCGCCTGCTGGTCTACCTTCCGCTGGCCATGCCGCCAGTGGTGGGCGGCCTAGCGCTAAGCGCGGCACTCGGGCGGCGCGGGCTCTTGGCCCCGCTTCTCGACGCCCTCCACTTGAAGTTCGCCTTTGCCTTTGCCGGTGTGGTCACAGCGCATACTTTCGTGGCGCTGCCCTTCGTGGTGGTGGCGGTGGACTCGGCATTACGCCACATTGACCAGGAGGTATCCACCTCAGCGCGCCGGGTGGGAATGTCACGGTGGGCGGTATGGCAGAAGATCACGCTGCCTACCATTGCGCCCTCCATCTTTACCGGCGCCGTTCTGGCCTGCGCGCGCAGCCTGGGCGAGTTTGGCACCACGATTACCTTCGCTGGTTCGGCGCCAGGTATTACGCGCACGATGTCAAGCGGCATCTACTTAGAACGCGAGGTCAGCACGGACAACGCCTATGCTCTCTCCGCCGTGCTCATCGGCCTGGCCGTGCTTTGTTTAGCACTCGCGGGCCTGCCCACGCTGCTGCGCAAGGAACCAGCGCCACGGGCACACGCGCAAGGCCCACTTGATATCGAAAAGCTCCGCGAGCTAAGTAAGCCGCAGCAAAGCCGCGAACTCACACCGTTCCGGCCCCATGCCACGACCGCCGTAGTGGGCGTTAACGGCGCTGGCAAGACAACGCTGCTGCGCCGCATCGCTGACTCCTCTGAAAGCGTCATGCTCACCCAGAAGCCCGCATTGCCGCCGCTGTCCACAGTGACCGAGGCGATCACCATGGTCACCGATGTCGAGGACGTTACCGCGCAGCTCATTTCCGCTGCAGGGTTGGATGAGATCGCCCACGTCAAGGTGCGGGACCTCTCCGGTGGACAAGCAGCACAAGCCGCCTTGGTGCGCGCTTTGGCCGCGCGGCCGGCAGTGCTGCTACTCGACGAACCCCTGGCTGCAGTGGACGCCGCTGCCGCCGCACAATGGCGCCGCCTGCTTGCTGCCGCGGCGCACGACCGCACCACGATCCTCGTCACCCACAATGTTCTCGATCTTCTCAGCCTGGCCGATGACATCGCGGTGGTGGAAAAAGGCGAAATTCTTGCCCACGCCCCTCGCCAGGACGTCGTCAATGCTCCGCCCAACCGCTTCGTGGCGCAGTTACTTGGCCGCAGCGTCATCCGCGGCAACAAGGTTGCAGGCGCGCTGCAGCCCGATCCGCAGGGCGACACAACGCTCATCCTAAGCAACAGCGACGTCGTGCTTTCCCCTTCCGGAAGCATCACTGCCACCGTGCTGGATTTGCGAGCTATCTCCTTGGACCGGGCCGTCGTTACCCTGGACCTGGGCGGGCAATCTGTAGACGCCGAAATCTCGGTCACCGAGGCAACAAAGCTCGTCGTCGGCGGGCAAGTCCACTGCTCTATCCTCACTAATTAGGGGGAAGTCGCTCCACGTAGTGGCATATATCGCACTCGCTAGTTTGTATTTTTTACGGGTTGTAGTTGTATCGTCGTTTTTAACAACTGATTACCCTAATAAATTCACGTCAAAAACTTTCACCGAGGTAAACACATGCCCACCCAAGCTCCGCGTTCTTCCACTGAACTTTTTCCCGAGGCGCTGCGCCTTTCCCCAAAGCAGCGCGAGGTTCTCAACGCGTTGCAGGAATATCCCCAGGGAGCTCGCGCAGCAGACATCGCCCAAGACATGGGCATGCATGTCAACACCGCGCGCGGCCATCTAGACGAGCTCGTACACGTGGGCGCCGTGCGCGTTATTACGGCCCCGGCCAAGGGCCGCGGACGTCCCTCGCTTATCTTCCAGGTACGCATCCCTGACAATCGCTCGGTGGCCGAGGAATACGTGACCTTGATCAGTGTCTTAGCAGAGATGCTCGCGGACAAAGACCAGCTTAATGACTTCGCCTCCGAACAAGCCCGGGAAATCGGCCGTAAGTGGGCCAACTCCACGCAGCAGGACCAGTACGCTTCCGCGAATGCGCTGACCCCGCTTTACCGCAAGATGCGTGACATGGGTTTCGACCCTACTGCCTCAAACGCCGACCTTGAGGAAAAGGGCCACACGGAAATGGAGCTGCACGCCTGCCCATTCGTGACCGCAGGCATCAAGCCTTCCCCATTCTTGTGTGCTATCCACGACGGCTTCCTCGAGCAATCAGCCGCAGACGCAGGAAACCGCCTCCAGCTTACGCTGCTTCCGAAGTCTGGCAACGGAACCTGCTGCGTGCACGTGAAGCGGTCTTCTTAAGCCTGAACGACCTTAACCTCGACCGGCCCCGCGACCTCCAAGGGGATAACGCGGAGGCCGGCCTCGCGCGCGTCGCGCAAGATGTTTTCGTCGATGGGCTCGGTGTGCAGCACCATGGCGGTAGGGCCGGCGCCCGAAAGATAGGCCGCGAAACCACGGTTGCGCAGACGGTTGACCCACTCGGAGGTCACCGGTAGGACGTCGGCACGGTAAGGCTGGTGCAAGCGGTCGCGCGTACCTTCCCAGAGCAGCTCCGGGTAGTTCTGAAGCGCTACGACCTGCACAGCGGTGCGCGAGACGTTGAACGTTGCGTCGCCGTGGGTGACGTGGGATGGCAGCACGCGGCGCACGGCTTGGGTCGATGCGTGGAAGTTAGGCACCAATGCCGTTGCCTTGATGTCCTTATGCACATCCACGGTGACCGCCTTGTACTCCGGCAGGGAATGGCCATCGACGGGAACCGTGGTCCACGAGACCACCGCGTTGCCCAGAACCGATGCCGCGGCATTATCTGGGTGCCCCTCGAAAGCCGAGGAAAGCTGCACTACTTGCTGCTCGGTAAGCGGGAATCCTGCAAGTCCGTTGCCGGCGGCAACGCCTGCTACGGCTGCCGACGCCGAGGAACCCAGGCCGCGGGACTGCGGAATGTTGTTGTTACAGACCACGCGCAGGCCGGGCGCGGAAACATCAGCAACGTTGAGGGCCGAACGGATTGCCTTGACTACCAGGTGGGAGCCGTCACGCGGCAGGTCCTCGGCGCCCTCGCCGAAGATCTCCACTTCAAGACCAGAGTTGGTGACCTCTACCTCGACGGTGTCGTACAGGCTCAGCGCAATTCCGAGCGTGTCGAAGCCTGGGCCCAAGTTGGCCGAGGAGGCTGGAACCGTGACGATGGCCTTGGTGCCGACCTCTAGCTCGATGCTCACAGGGCTTCACCGCCCAGGCGGATAACGGAGTGCACTGCCTTGACCTCGTCGAGAGTGCTCAGCTCGGAGACGATGGCCTCGAGCTCAGCCTCGGTGGCCGCATGGGTGACCACGATGAGACGTGCGGTGTCGTCGCCGTCCTCCTGGCGCACGGTGCGCAGGGAGACGTTGTGCTTGGCAAACAGCGCGGAAATCGCCGCCAGAACGCCGGTGCGGTCTGCGACCTCCATGTCGATGTGGTAACGGGTGGAAACCTCACCGAAGGGAGCAATCGGCAGGTTGGCGTAGGTGTTTTCCCCTGGTGCGCGGCCGCCGTGGACGATGTTGCGGGCGGCACCGACGACGTCGCCAAGCACTGCGGAAGCAGTAGGATTACCGCCTGCGCCGTTGCCGTAGAACATTAGAGAACCTGCTGCCTCTGCCTCGACGAAGATTGCGTTATAAGACTTGTTCACAGAAGCCAACGGATGATCCTTCGGGACGAGCGTCGGGTGGACGCGGGCGTTGACGGACTCGTTGCCATCTTCGTCGCGCAAGCGCTCACAGATGGCAAGCAGTTTGATGGAGTAACCCGCCTTCTTCGCAGCGGCGATGTCGTCAGCGGTGATGCTCGAGATACCCTCGCAGTAGACGTCATCAAAGGTGACTCGGGTGTAGAAGCCCAACGAAGCCAAGATGGCTGCCTTGGAAGCTGCATCATGGCCCTCGACGTCGGCGGTCGGGTCTGCCTCCGCGTAGCCCAGGCGGGTGGCCTCAGCCAGCGCATCCTCGTAGGAAGCGCCGGTGGTCTCCATCGCATCCAGGATGAAGTTGGTGGTGCCGTTGACGATACCGGAGATGCGCTGCACCTGGTCACCCGCCAGCGAGCGGCGCAGCATTCCTACCACCGGGATGGCGGCTGCGACGGCCGCCTCGAAGTAGAGGTCGACTCCCGCACGGTCGGCAGCCTCAGCCAGCTCGTCCGCGTGCGCGGCCACCAGAGCCTTGTTCGCGGTCACCACGGACTTGCCCGCATTGAGCGCGGCCAGCAGCAGCTCGCGCGGGTAGTCAATACCGCCGATGACCTCGACGACCAAGTCGATATCGTCGCGCATGACTAGCGCCTTGGCGTCGTCAGTAAGCAGGTCCTTAGGAACGCCTGGGCGCAGCTTGTTCTTGTTTTGGACAGCTACGCCACGAATCTCTGCGGGACCACCAATGCGATGTGCAAAAGCATCAGCGTTCTCCCCCAGCAGGCGGAAGACCTCGGCGCCGACAGTGCCGAAACCGAGCAGTGCAATACCTACTGCTTCGCCCTCGCCCTTGCCGGTGCGAATCTTGGTCTGTGAAGTCATATCGTCCCTCATTCGTCGGTACTGAAATTGTTAACCACACTATACAGAACGAGCTGTCTAGTTTTGGGTTTAGGGATCAAAATCATGGCCCCATATAGGAAGGCGGAGGGGCAAACCTTTTGGTCATGGCCCCACCGCCAGTGGATTTTAAGTGAATTTAATTGACTTCGAGAGCCAAAAGGTCATCGACAGTCTCGCGACGCAGCATCAGATTTGCCTGCCCATTGCGCACCGACACCACGGCCGGGCGCAGTGCGCCGTTGTAGCGCGAGGCCATCATGTACTGATAGGCGCCAGTGGTTGCGAACGTGAGCAGGTCGCCGGTGGTGATGTCTCCCGGAAGCTTGCGTTCGTTGACCAAGGTGTCGCCGGATTCGCAGTGGAAACCCACCACGCGGGAGTCCACGGGCTCACCGTCGGTGAAACGATTGGCTACACGCACGTCGTACTCGGATTCGTAGAGCGCTGGGCGGATGTTGTCGGACATGCCGCCGTCGACGGAAAGATAACGGCGGATAGGCAGCTCGGCCTTGCCGGTCTCCACGTCCTTGACCGTACCCACGGAATAGACGGTGACTGCGCTTGCACCCACGAGGGAGCGGCCCGGCTCGACGAGCACGAAGGGCGGCTCGATGTCGAGCTCGTGCGCGGTGCGCTCCACGGCTGCCAGGAGATCTTGAGCCAGCTTGGCGACGTCGAGTGCCTCCTCGTACTCCATGTACGGAATGCCGAAGCCGCCACCTAGGTCGAGTTCCTTGAGTGCTACACCCAGCTCGGTGTGGATGCGCTTATAAAGCGAGAGCACGCGCTCTGCGGCGAGCTTAAAGCCTTCAGCGTTGAACACGGAGGAACCCACGTGGCAGTGCAGGCCCACGAGCTGAAGATTCTCGGACTCGAGGGCAGCCTTGGCGGCGTCGAAAGCCGCGCCCGTGGCCAGGGAGATGCCGAACTTCTGGTCCTCGTGGGAGGTGGCGATGAACTCATGCGTGTGGGCGTCGACGCCCGGCTTCACCCGTATCATCACCGGCTGCACGCGGCCAGCAGTGCGTGCGATCTCGTTGAGCTGCGCCAGCTCGCCTTCGTTATCGAGGACGACGTGCGCGATCTCGTTGTCCACGCACAGCTCGAGGTACTCGGGCTCCTTGTTGTTGCCGTGGGCGGTCATGCGGGCCGGCGGGAAACCGGCGGCCAGCGCCACCTTGGCCTCGTTGAGGGAGGCGACGTCAAGGCACAGGCCTTCCTCGTTTACCCATTTCACGATGCGCTTGGTGATGAAAGCCTTGGAGGCATAGTGCACGTGCTCAGGGCCGCCGAAGGCGCGGGCCATGTCGCGGCAACGGGAGCGGAAGTCATCCTCGTCGAAGACGTAGAGTGGCGTGCCGTATTCTTCGGCGAGTTCCGTCAGCGGGACGCCGGCTACGGTAACCACGCCGTCTTCTTCGCGGCGCGAGTTACGGGGCCAGACGTGCGCTGGCAGCTCGTTAAAATCCATTTACATTTTCTCCGGCGCGCTAACCCCCACCATGGTGAGGGCGTTGGCGAGGACCTGACGGGCGGCGTCGGCAAGCGCGAGGCGTGCGAGGTGGATTGGCTGCGTCTCCTCCCCTGCCTTCGGCAGCACCTGGCACTGGTCATAGAAGCGGTGGAACACAGCAGCAAGATCCTCAGCAAAACGGGCGATGCGGTGCGGCTCGCGCAAGGTCGCTGCGGTGGAGACAACCTCAGGGAACTCGCCCAAGGTGCGGATGAGATCGCCTTCCTTCTCGTGGGTGAGAAGCGCGAGATCTGCATCTGCCATAGCCGCGGCGTCAAGGCCCAGCTCTTGCGCCTTGCGCAGGATGGAGCAGATGCGCGCGTGGCCGTACTGAACGTAGTAAACAGGGTTATCGGAGGACTGGGAAGCCCACAGGCCCAGGTCGATGTCGATGGACTGATCCACGGAAGAACGCACCAGGGAGTAGCGTGCGCCATCGACGCCGATGGCCTCGACGAGGTCGTCGAGAGTGATGACGGTGCCAGCACGCTTGGACATGCGCACAGCCTTGCCGTCGCGCAGCAGGTTCACCATCTGACCGATGAGAACCTCGACCTGCTCTGGGTTATAGCCCATGGCGGCAGCGGCGGCGCGCAGGCGGGCGATGTAGCCATGGTGGTCCGCACCCAGCATGTAGATAGCGAGGTCGTGGCCACGGTCGAACTTGTCCGCAACGTAGGCGATGTCGCCAGCGATGTATGCGGCGTCGCCGTCAGACTTGATGACCACGCGGTCCTTGTCATCGCCGTAGTCGGTGGACTTGAGCCACCAGGCGCCGTCCTCGAAGTAGAGCTTCTCGTTGTCCTTAAGGTGCGCCACGGCCTTGTCAACGGCGCCGGACTCGAACAGGGAGTTCTCGTGGAAGTAGACGTCGAAGTCAACGCCAAACTCGTGCAGGGACTCCTTAATGTGGTCAAACATCATTTCCACACCAGCGGCGCGGAACTTCTCGCGGACCTCGTCCTCGGTGCCCTCGAGTGCATCGGGGACCTGGTTTTGGACGTTGGCTGCGATCTCCTGGATGTACTCTCCGCCATAGCCGTCCTCCGGAGTCGGCTCGCCCTTGGCCGCAGCCACGAGCGAGTTGGAGAAGCGGTCGATCTGGCGGCCATGATCGTTGAAGTAGTACTCGCGGGTTACCTCAGCGCCGGAGGCTTCGAGCACGCGGCCGAGGGAATCGCCCACGGCTGCCCAACGGGTGCCGCCCAGGTGGATCGGACCGGTGGGGTTAGCGGAGACGAATTCGAGGTTAATCTTCTGGCCTTTGTAGGCATCGTTGTGGCCGTAGTTAGTGCCTGCTTGGCGGACCTGTTCCACGATGGCGCCCTGTGCGGCGGCAGCCAGGCGGATGTTCAGGAAGCCCGGGCCTGCGATCTCGGCGACGTCAATGGCGTCGTGCTTAGCCAACGCCTCGGCCAGCCAGGTGGCCAGCTCGCGCGGATTCACGCCGGCCTTCTTGGCTACCTGCAGGGCAAGGTTGGTGGCGTAGTCACCGTGCTCGGGATTACGCGGACGCTCCACGGTCACGATCTCAGGAAGGACGGCGGTGTCGAGCTCGTGTTCGCTCAATACAGCGACTGCGGTCTCTTTAATAAGCACAGAAAGATCTACGGGATTCATAGCGTCAAAGTCTATCGTCCCGCGCTGACATGAGCAGCATCAGGCACGCGTTGGGGTCTTTTATAACAGCAAGCAACTTGTGTGACATATGCCCTTTATTGCGAAACTTACGCGAAAAGGCTCGCTCAAGTTTTAGGCTTTAGAAAGACTGTGTATTAAATAAGACACTCGTTTTCCTTCTAGAGACTTGGGTAACTATGAACACTTTCCAAATATCAACGGATGCCATCGGCGGAAGCCTCGGCCTTTCCGCTGCCGTAGCGACACTTCCCCTCATCGCCTTCTTCATCATGTTGCTGGGCCTTAAGGCTCGCGCACATACCTCGGGCGCTGTGGCACTCATCGTGGCTCTCGCCATTGCTATCTTCGGCTTCGACATGCCCACGGGCATGGCGCTGTCCTCCGCCGCACGCGGTGGCCTCTTTGGCTTGTTGCCGATTGTCTGGGTGATCATCACCGCCATTTGGTTCTACGAGATCACCGTGGCCTCTGGGCGTTTTGAGGATCTTCGCAAGACTTTCGACCTGCTTGGCGACGGTGACATCCGCATCCAGGCCATCCTCATCGCGTTTTGCTTCGGCGGCCTGCTTGAGGCTCTCGCCGGCTTCGGCGCCCCTGTGGCGATTACCGCGACGATGATTCTGGCGCTGGGTGTCAAGCCACTCAAGGCTGCGACGACGGTACTCATCGCCAACACTGCACCGGTGGCCTTCGGCGCGGTGGGCATTCCAGTGACCACCGCCGGTGAAGTGGGCGGCCGCACCGCCGAGCAGACTGCTGATATCGCAGGTCTTATTTCCTTGCAGGTGCTGCTGATTGCAGCGGCAGTCCCCTTCTTCATCCTGTTCATCTTGGACGGAGTCCGCGGCCTCAAGGAAGCCGCCCCGGCTGCTGGCGTCATTGGCGTTTCTTTTGCCATCGCGCAGTGGGCTGCGGCCAACTTCTTTGCCTACCAGCTCACCAACGTTGTGGCCTGCATCGTCTCGCTGGGCTGCGCGTTCGTATTCCTGCGCATGTGGAAGCCAAAGGGCGTTGCTGAGCTGCGTAAGCGCATGGGCATTCCGGCGCAGGAGGCAGTCACCGACTTGTCCGGCAGCCGCATCTGGATGGCGCTGCTGCCCTACGCAGTCGTGACCGCAGTCTTCGCGGTAGCTACCGCAGCTCCGAAGCTCTTTGGGTTCTGGAAGATTAAGTTCGCCTGGCCGGGCCTGGATGGCACAGTCCTTGACTCTGCTGGCAAGGTAATGGACACCTCGTTTAGCTTCAATGTCTTTGGCAACCCGGGCACGCTGTTGCTCATCTCCGGACTCATCGTGGCCATCATCTTCTGGATCTTCAACGAGAACGGCCACTACCACCTGCCGAAGTCTGCCCCACTGACAAAGTTCGGCGAGGTTTGCTCCCGCATGAAGTTCTCTGCGTTGACCATCATCTTGGTCCTCGCTTTGGCCTACACCATGAATTACTCCGGCCAGACCATCTCCATCGGTGAATTCGTGGCTTCCGCGGGCGGCATCTTCGCGCTCTTCGCGCCGGTGCTGGGCTGGATCGGCACTGCAGTTACCGGTTCGGATACCTCGGCCAACGCCCTCTTTGCCAACCTCCAGGTCACCGCTGCAGAACGCATCGGCGTCAACCCGGACCTCATGCTGGCGGCGAATACCGCCGGTGGTGTTGTGGGCAAGATGATCTCCCCGCAGTCGCTGGCCATCGCCGCAACGGCAGTTCAGATGGAGGGCGAGGAGTCCCGCATCCTCAAGGCAGTCGTGGGCTACTCGCTCGTCTTCCTGGCCGTCGTGTGTGTCATTGTGTTCCTCATGACCAACGCGTTGGGCTTCCTGGTTCCTTAAAACTTCTGCCCCTAAAGAAAGTCTCCGCATCCGCTGCAATTACAGCCGCGCGATGGGGAGACTTTTGTCTACCCCCAAAAGGTATATTGCCTTAAAGTGACGCATCACTCATCAGAAACCACAAGTTCCCCACGAGACGCACGGCGGTAGCGGTTTGCGCACGTAATAAATTTCGCAACATTAGTGTTGCAGAATAACCGCAGCTAGACGGCATTTTCACTATGAAATTCTGCGTTTTTATCGGTATTATTTAAGGCACACCCATAAAAATTAGCCCACCCAAGTACGCGCTGACTTCCATGGCACATACTGGGCAGTTAAAGGAGCGCAAGCATGCGAATTGCACTTTTTTCTACGTGCATTGGTGACGCCCTCTTCCCGGACGCTCACAAGGCAACCGCACTAATCCTCTCCCGTTTGGGCCACGAAGTGGTCTTCCCGGAAGAGCAAACTTGTTGCGGCCAGATGCACATCAATACTGGTTACCAGAAGGAAACACTGGGCATGATCCGCAGCTACGCGGACGCGTTCGCAGATCCTTCCATCGATTACGTGGTTTCCGCCTCCGGCTCGTGTGTTGGCGCAGTTCGTGAGCAGCACGTCAAGATTGCTGACCGGTTCGGCTCCTCCGCTGACGTGGATGGCGCTAAAAAGGCCTCCCAGAAGACCTTGGACCTGCCCGAATTCCTCGTGGACATCGAGCAGCGCACCGATCTCGGCGCTTTCTTCCCGCACAAGGTCACCTACCATGCTTCCTGCCACGGCTTGCGCTTCCTGAAGCTCGGTGACCGCCCGTACCAGCTGCTGAGCAAGGTCGAGGGAATCGACCTCGTGCCGCTCGAAAACGTCGAAGAGTGCTGTGGATTCGGCGGCACCTTCTCACTTAAGAACCCAGAGGTCTCCCAGGCCATGGTTTCTGACAAAACCCGCCACGTGAAGGACACCGAAGCCGAGTACCTCACCGGCGGTGACTCTTCCTGCCTTATGAACATCGGCGGCGCACTAGCGCGCCAGCGCAGCGGCGTTCGCGTGCTGCACATGGCTGAAATCTTGGCCTCCACCAAGGAACACCCTTGGACCCCTGAGACGGCCGCTTACTCCAAGGAGAAGATGCTCTAATGACTTCCTTCCTCGACACCACCCCGCCTCGCGCGCCGGAGGGCTACGGCAACCTCCGCGGCGAGAAGGCATTCGTTCCACTCGCCCACGTTGGCCTCAACAACGCGACCCAGCGTCGTAACCTGCACCACGCCACCACCACCATTCGTAATAAGCGTGCCAACGCCGTCGAAGAGCTGCCGGACTGGCAGAAGCTGCGCGACGCCGGCTCCGCAATCAAAGAAGACGTTGCTGCCCGCATGCCGGAACTTCTCGAGCAGTTCGAGGAGCAGGTAACCAAGCGCGGCGGCATCGTCCATTGGGCACGCGACGCTAAGGAAGCCAACGAAATCATCGAGGGCCTTATCCGCGAGACCGGTGAGACCGACATCGTCAAGGTCAAGTCCATGGCAACCCAGGAAATCGGCCTGAACGAGCACCTCGAGTCCGTAGGGATTAATGCCCGCGAAACCGACCTGGCTGAGCTCATCGTTCAGCTGGGCGAGGATAAGCCCTCCCACATCCTGGTTCCAGCCATCCACCGCAACCGTGCCGAAATCCGTGACATCTTCGTCGACAAAATGCCGCACACGGATGAATCCCTCAAGGCTGAGCCGGCCGAACTCGCGGAGGCTTCTCGTACCTTCCTGCGCGAACAGTTCATGAAGGCCAAGGTTGCCATCTCCGGCGCGAACTTCGGCGTTGCCGAGACCGGCACCATCAGCATTGTGGAGTCCGAGGGCAATGGCCGTATGTGCCTGACCCTGCCGGAGACCCTGATTACCGTGATGGGCATCGAAAAGCTCGTGCCAACTTTCCAGGACCTTGAGGTCTTCCTGCAGCTGCTGCCGCGTTCTTCCACAGCAGAGCGCATGAACCCATACACCTCCATGTGGGCGGGCGTAACTGAAAACGACGGCCCGAAGAACTTCCACCTGATTCTTTTGGACAACGGTCGTACCGCTGCCCTGTCCAGCCCGATTGGCCACCAGGCTCTCAAATGCATCCGTTGCTCGGCTTGCCTTAACGTTTGCCCGGTCTACGAGCGCGCCGGCGGCCACGCATACGGCTCCGTTTACCCTGGCCCGATTGGCATCTCCCTGACCCCACAGCTGACCGGTATGAAGGACCACCACGATCCTTCCGCCAGCCTGCCTTATGCATGCTCCCTGTGTGGACGCTGCGACGAGGTTTGCCCGGTGAAGATTCCGCTTTCTGAGGTCATCCTGGAGAACCGCCACCAAAAGGTCACCCACGCTACCCCACCAGTCGAGTCCAAGCTCTTCAGTGTGGTTCAGCTGGTCTGGGGTCACCCGAAGATCTGGAACCAGGTCACGCACATGGTTGCGCTGGGCCGCGTTCTCGGCGGATTCAACGGAGTGATGGACAAGCTCCCGTTGTTCCTGTCCGGGTGGTCCGATGCCCGCGATACTGCTGTTCCACCAAAGAAGTCTTTCCGTCAGTGGTTCGACTCCGATGAAGCTAAAGAACTGCTCGCCCAGGCCAAGAAGGAGGGCATCAAGTGAGTACCGCCAAAGAAGAGATCCTGAAGCGCATTCGCACCGCGCAGAAGCAGGCAGGCTTGTCCGATCACGTGGAGGCACCGCGTGAGTACGACACCGAGGGCACGCTCAATGCCGACGAGCTGCGTGACATGCTTGTGGAACGCCTCGAGGATTACAAGGCCGAAGTCCACGTGACCACCGAGGCTGAGCTGGCAGAGACCATTTCCCAGATTTTCACTAACAAGGAATGCTCCAAGGTCACCTACGCTCAGGGAATGGACGCAGCGCTTATCGACGCCATCACGTCCAACGCCACCTTCACCCCTGACGATCCAACTTCGGATCCGCGCGAACTCGACACCGTTGATGCTGTGCTGACCGAGTCCCACGTCACCTCGGCACAGACTGGCACCATCGTGCTAGAAGCCGGCCCACTGTGTGGTCGCCGCGCCCTAACTTTGGTTCCGGATCGTCACGTCTGCATCGTGCGCAAGGACCAGATCGTCTACGGAGTTCCGGAGATGGTCTCTCGCATTAACCCGGACTTCCCCGCTACGTGGATCTCCGGCCCGTCTGCTACCTCTGACATTGAGCTCTCCCGTGTGGAGGGCGTCCACGGTCCGCGCGACCTCATCGTGGTCATCGTGAAGTAGCCAGGCTAGCTAGACGCCACACCACTAAGTAGCCCCCGTATTGGCTACTTGGTGACAGCATGCGCTAGAATCACACCGTTGATATCTGGCGCATGCCGCATATCTTTTGCCTCCGTAGCTCAGCGGATTAGAGCATCGGTTTCCGGTACCGAAGGTCGCAGGTTCGATCCCTGTCGGGGGCACAATTTC